>JAATVN010000142.1 GCA_014523595.1 Nitrososphaerales archaeon TH5888
GAACTGATGGCGACCAATGATATCGCCTAATGCAAAGATCCCCTCTATATTGGTTGAAAGACTTCCATCTACCTGGATGTATCCCTCATCATTTAGTTCAATCCCTGTCTTTTGTAAGTTAAGGATATCAGAATTTGGAACACGTCCTGTAGCTATCAAGAGTAGATCAGAACCAATTTCCAAATACTTGCTTGAACCAGATCTTTTGAAAGAAATCATGAACTTACCATTCTTTTTAGATACTAAGTCTGGAGTACAATCCAAGTATATGTTGTATTTTTTCGAAAAAATTTCCGTGAATTTTTTTGAAATTTCTTCATCTTCATTTGGTAGTAAATATTTACTATGATGAATGATGTTAATCTGAGTTCCAAGGGAACCGAAGAAATGACCAAGTTCAGCAGCTATAAATCCTCCACCAACAATTGTGAGGATTTGTGGTTGTTTACCAAGTCGAAGAGCTTCATCACTAGTAACATAATTCGTTGTATCCAAACCCTTAATGTTGGGAATTCTAGGTCTGGTACCTGCAGCTATTAGTATAGTATTGGAAGTTATTTTTTCCTTGCCAACCAGGAGGATTTTATCACCAACAAACTTGCAGTCTGACGGGAACAGTTTGGGATTTTCTGTACCATCAAGAGATTTTCTAATATTACTTGAATCTGAATCGACTATACCCACTACTCTCTCAACTATTTTTTGAAAATCAATAGAAAACTTGTCAACACGTATGCCGAAAAGATGCGCGTTCTTTATTATCTCAGCCACATCTGCACTGTGAAGTAAGAGTTTAGAAGGTATGCAACCCCTATTAAGGCAGGTTCCTCCCATGTTACTCTTTTCTACAATTGCAACTTTCATTCCACTCTGGGCCGCTGCACTGGCAACTTCAAGACCGGCACCACTACCTATAACTATGAGATCGAATTTTTTGATATTATTTGATTCTACTAGATTAGTCTTAGATTTCAATACAATTATTGCGATAGGTTTGTATATATGATTTGAAATTTGGTTTTACCAAATCTTTCGCATTCGGTACTCAGAATAAACAATTAGTGAACAGTGATGCCCCATTGTTGGAATGACAATTCCAAATGCTCTTGGAGCAATTTAATTAAATGCAAATGACACAACTTTACCTTTGATCCGTTTCCCGGATGGAACTGATCTGAGAAATTGGAATTATTTGAACAGCTAATGAATTTATTGTCATTTACAGACTGATTTTCATTCGCCTTTTCAAGTTATTATTTTACCCTATTATTCAAGATAAAAAGATGAAGTATCAGAAAATATCAAAACAATGTTTATTATTTTATTTATTTATTTTGAGGGGAAAGATTTCATTTATCTTGCAAATTACATTTTCCTTATGGTATAGCGAGTAATTTTTGAAAATATGGAGTCCTTCCACGTACCCTATTTCTGTTATTTTCTTAAATATCTCCAGTCTATGGTAAAGTAGTATTTTTCCAATGCCTCTTTTACAATCTCGAATCTCAGATAAGACGTCAAGTGGTATTTTTCTACAATAGATTTTCGAATTCGCGAAAGCCAAAACATTATTAGTAGAAGAAATTATACATGACTTTCTACTAATAATATTTTTTTCTTCAGTTTGCTCTATTACTCTTATTGCTGTTTCCGTGTTATTTATTACCTCCAAAAGTTGTTGGGTATTTCCCAAATCAATTAACAGTATTCTTTGTACAAGATCAAATTTTTTGTGCGAGATTACTTCAAGCTTGAAAATATCATTATTAGTTATAAAATGATGATTTTTGACCTGATATATTCTATCCATCACATTGATAATGAAATTGAAAATTAAAAAGTGATCTGGAGCGCCCTGAAAATCAAGAACACGACAGAAAATAATATGGTGGTGATGCTAATAGTTTTTAATTTGGATTCTAATTTTTTAGATCTTATCACATCTTGAGTTTGTCTAAATTCCTTATATCTTCGTGAAAGTTTTATCTCAATATACGAGATTAGAAAAGCTGCAGTAGATATCAATAGTGGAACATATGATATCGAATTTGTTTGCATGACGTATCCTGCTAATAATGGCATGCTGCCCCATGATATTGCAAACCAGATATTATTATGAAAGAAACCGTTCCAAATTTCATAGTTATACGCAAACAAGAAGAAACCTTCCAGGATTGCAATTGGAAGTAATAAAGGAACATAAAATATGATGTAGTATGCTCCAATGGCATAAGCTACAACTAATCCACATACGAGCATTATTAGTAATTCTAGATTCGAAAAAAGATCTCCCCATGGCTTTTTTTTTGATCCCATGCTATCTGCAGCATGTGCAGAAATACCTAGAGCTGCAAAGTAAATTATGACAATTGCAACTATCCTATCCCACATTATTGTTGTTGGAGAGAGAAGCGATCCTACGATTGAAAAAGAAATACACATTCCGGTATAAGGAAGAAACAACATCCCAACAAAAATTCTGAATTTTATTGGACCAAATTGTGGAACAAACCATTCATTTAGGCGGGCTATTTGATCTTTCATTTATTTTTTCGCACAGACTATAGCAGAGGTACCGTAAGTGTAATATTTCTTAGAGATGGATCTAAATCCCGTCAGATAAAGCTCTCTGACGAGATCATTTACCCAAGGATTTAGTTGTATTAATTTGTCAAGACTAGAAAACACATCTCTCCAAGAAGTGATTACTTTGCCCAATTCATTCAGGATTTGAAAATAAGAATGCCATAAGATTCTCATCATTCTTGTATTAGGATATGTAAAGTCATGAATAATTACAATTCCACCTTTTCTCAAAACTCGCCAATGTTCCCTTACCATGGCCGATAACTCTGTATATTTAGCAAGATATGAAGAAATTATGACATCAAAACTATCGTCTTTGTATGGAAGAAATTCCGCCAAGGAATTGGTCAAGAGCATATAATTTTGTCGGTCTTTCGCCCGTCTTAGATATTCAAAGGTTAGATCAGTCCCGATAATCCTAGAATTGGTCGATTTATAATTAATGAATGAAGAAAGGATCCCCGTACCACATGCTAAATCAAGAATCAAATTATTTTTTCCATCTATAAATCGCATCATCTCCTTCTTCCATGATGAATCTTTACAAAATGTTGTTAATTTAACAATCCTGTCATAGCTTGATGCATTCTTGGAAGAAAAAAATCTTGTTGCAATCAAGTGTCCATCTATAACCAATATTTCAAATTATCTGGAATCCGATGATTATTAAAGTATGTATAGCCAATAAAGCAATAAAAAAAATTTTAAAACGAATCTAAATGAGGACCTCTAAATTATTCTTGAACTAGCTGGAGATGCTTTTAATACACATCTCATTGATGATGACGACCTAGACGGATTTCCTTAAAAATACTAACTACTCAACACATACGTAGATAATAGGTGCATTTCAAATGCATAGAGTAAATTTATCATTGGAACTTTTGAAATGATTGGGGTTAGGTTTTTCAATACCTCAATGTATTACGAAGCTGGAGCACAACTACTGTTTGTGATCGTATCACCAACGACACTACCTCATGATTAAATGTTTAGTGATATCTCCATTAGTAAAAAGGTTTTAGTTCGATTCTAGCACATCTAGTTTTAAAATCACTCCTGCTGTCTAGTAGTAGTTCATGTAATAACGAGAATATCATCAGATAATGATACTTTTTATTCAGTTTTCCGTAATAAAATAATAATATATTATATAACCCTTAATACAAATATTATTGATTCTTTTGACTCGAAATAATTTTCCCATGAAAGATTGGCATATTAAACATATGGAAAACACAGTCATTAAACATGTTAAGGGTTTGTCTCCTGACGCGACAAGATATCAAAAAAAGATGCATTATAAATACGGAGGAATAGTAAAGATATTACGATACATTGAATACGATAAAAAACACGGAGTAACAAACGATGATATTGTTGCAATCATAGAAAAACTTCGTTCTGACTCGTCTTATGAAGAGATTCGTAGTAATGAGGGGTTCCTTGATAGATTAAAGGAAATTGAATCATCAATCGCCAATACTCCTGCAACGAAAATTCTAACTAAATAGTCAACTTAATCGCAATACACTAGTATGAATGATTCTCGACTTTATGCTCATGTAAAGCTTTCCAAGTTGTAAATGATGTGTTGCATTTTTCGCAACTGTATTTAATTTTTCTACCATATACAAACTTGTTTATGTCAATTGATTCATGATCATCCTTATAGTCATGTGACAAATTAAAGCGAAGAATTCTTCTGGATACTCTAACCAATGGCGACCGTTAATTGTTCATAAAACCAAACTAATTTAAACTAATAACACAAGAGAATCATCTAATTTTTTGATAAAAACTTTACATCTGTATGAATAACATATTACATGACATGACAACAGATTAGTCCGGATAAGGCGAGATGATTAAAATCCTTTAATACCTTGTGCTACAAGCACAGAGTAACATCCAAGTCCACATTGTTCACAGATCGGTTTCAGTCCTTTTGAATCAGAACTTCCTATGCAACATGGTTGTTTGGTCCTCCCCTTGTGGTCCAAAGAAAGTATTGCCCATGAAGGACATTGGATTGGGATTGTTCCATTGCCACCCCAGTTTCCTTTCATTAGAGAAATTTGTTTCTCAGTGTTTACTACATAATCAGGATACTTTTTCCTGATTGAAATAATTCTATCAACAACTTCATTTCTTGTTTCTCCAAAAGGTAACCATAATGGATCATCTTTCATAAAAGGAGTGTGAAATTGAAATCCAATCTTATTGATTTTATTCCTCCATTCTTCAACTAGATCTGTGACTGTATGATAATTCAATGAATTAATGGTCATTGATATCCATATGTCTTTCCAAGCCGGTTTGCCTTTTCTTGGGGGTCCAGATATGTACTCCAGAATGGTATTGCGCGTCTTGGCATAGGAACCTTGACCTCTTATGCTGTCATGCACCTTTTCTGTACCGTCAAGTGATATCCAGTAAAAATATAAATCATCAAACCTCTTTAGGGGAAAGGTTCCGTTTGTTACCACAGAAACCCTACCAGGCATTTCTTTGCAGAATACATCAATTACTTCGGGGCGCATGGTTGGCTCACCTCCCACCAGCGTGACTCCAATAAGACGTTGCTTCTTGAAAGTATTCCTTATTATCGATCTCCAATCGTCCACGCTCAGTTCATTGTTTTCATCTTCCCGATTGAGCCACCAATAGCAGTGTGAACAGTGAAGGTTGCATACATTAATTATGTCAGCAGAACCATACAAAATCCGCTTCTTATGAAATAACCTTATATCAATAATATTTCGAAAAAATGTAAGATAAAAAGGAAATTCACGCGCTAAATCGGTTATACCGCGTCCATAAATGAGATCTACCATGTTTTTCACATGTTAAATATAATAATTAAAGGTATTGTGTGCATGATATCATACAGAAAAGACGATTGTTTGAAGGATTCACCTTCGGTAACGGCTCAATATCCTATTTTGGAAGTAATGGGTCTATTACAGTAGTCTCAACGATAATTGGAGATGCCGGAAAATCAAGAATTATATTAAGATAATCTATAATGAAGCAAGATTTGTTAAATGCTGCTGTCATTATTAAACTAGAGCCTGATTTTTCCGAAGGTAATGTCAGTTATAATTCTGATGGTACGCTAAATAGGGCCGAGACGAAAAATATTTTGGGCCCGCATAGCGCAATCGCATGCAATGCTGCTTTTTACTGCAGGGTAAAATACGGTGCGCATGTTTCTATTGGCACGATGGGCCCACCCATAGCAGAATCCGCCCTAAAGCAAGCCCAAATGCTAAGTGATGCTGAAGAACTTAACCTCTATAGTGATAGATTGTTCGCAGGTGCAGATACCCTTGCTACAGCTCAAGTACTAAAGAATGGAATTGAAAAAATGTTTGGAGGAAATAAAATAGATATTGTATTTTCTGGACATAGGGCTTCCGATGGTGAAACAGGACAGACAGGTCCACAGACCGCATGGAAGTTGGGATATACTTTTCTGGGGAATGTCATAGATTTTGATATTGATTTAGATAGAAAAGTGGTATTTGCAAAAAGACTGATTTCTCTTCAAGGGATGGATACTATCATTGAAGAAATTGAGTCGCCATTACCTGTCTTTATAACTATTGATCCTTCATATAGGTCAATTTTCAATTCCATTTCACAAAGATTATCAGCCAATACTTTCAGCAAGGAAGCTAAAAAACATTCACAAGATTACAGACAATATTTAAAAATATTCGATAGTAAAAAATTAGAACTAGATCCAAAACTTGTAGGCCTGCCAGGTTCTCCGACTATAGTATATAAAGTAGAAAAAATACCCCGGGCAAAGACCAGCCGTAAAGCTCAGATAGTCATTCCTTCAAACCCAAATAATTTGACTCCAGTAATTGAAAAAATTATTCAAACAGTTAGAGGTAAATGAAATTGTCTAATTCAACGATTCAAGAGACTAACTCAAACACTAATGAAAAATATAGACACATCTACGTAATAATTGAGCATTTTGAAGGACAAGTTGTGCCTGTAAGCTTAGAGATGCTAGGCGAAGCTAGAAGATTGATGGATGATTTCAATCGCAAATATGATTCAACAGAAAAGGTAGTAGCAGTAGTACTAGGTAGCAATGTTAGAAAATTATGTGAGGAATTAGTGACTTATGGAGCAGATTCTGTGATTCATGCTAACCATGAGGAATTAAAGTATCCTCGAAATGATATCGACACAAAAGTAATAGTACAGATTGCAAAAGACGCAAGAATCATTAATGAAATATCACCAGAATATTCAAGCACATTTGTAAGACCCAGATACTTGTTTTTTGCCGCGGACAATATCGGTAGACACCTATCCTCAACGGTACTGGCTGAACTCGAATCAGGTCTGGCATCAGATATCAATAAGCTTGTTATAAGTGACCTTGACATTAGACATGAACATAAAACAAAAGGTCAGACTGTAAAATATGAAAAAATTCTGGAAATGTATCGCCCGGACTTTTCTGGTTTTTTATGGACAACAATACTATGTCTTGATAACAAGAATCCTGAAAATCTTAGGGAGTATCATCCACAAGGATGCAGCATTATACCAGGAGCGTTTAAGCCGTTTGAAAAGGATAATTTAAGAAAAGGCAAGATTGTAGAATATTCCCCTAAAATAGACCAAGATCCAAAAATAAAAATAATCAATAGACGAGTGGTTAAAAGAACAATTGATTATGAAACTAGTAAAGTAATAGTGAGTTTTGGACGCGGAATCAAAGCTAGTCCAGAACAAAATATTAAGCTTGTTGAAGAATTTGCGGAATTACTAGGTGCAGAGATAGGCATCACACTGCCCTTGTCAAAAAAACCATATCAATTGAGTCAAAATATGGATTCAAAGTATATGATACCAGATAGAGTTATTGGTACAAGTGGTAGCAAAGTAGCACCTACCCTTTATGTAGCTATAGGTTTGAGCGGGGCTGTTCAACATGTTGCAGGAATGAAAGATTCCGAGGTTGTAATCTCCATTAATACCGATGAAAATTCTCCGATAATAGATGAATCAGATATTTTTATCAAGGGAAGATTGGAGGACGTAGTACCAATGCTTATAGACCAAATAAAAAAGCAAATCGCTGCTATTTCTTTAAGGAGTAACTAATTTGGAACAATTTGATGTGGCGATAATTGGGGGCGGTTCGGCAGGACTATCGGCTTTAAAAAAGTTGTCAGATCTCAATAAAAGTGCGATATTAATTGAAGCTGGAAGTAGCATAGGAACCAAGAACGTATCTGGGGGGATTTTGTACTCTAAACAAGATCCTCATGGAAGGATATATAATGTAGAAGATGTTTTTGGTTCAGATTTTTCATCTAATGCACCAGTAGAGAGACTAATAAAGAGGTATCTTATGCATGCTACTTCTAAAAATAAAATTTTTACTGTAGATCTAACTCCACTTCATGAATACAAGACGAATTTTGGATTTTCCGTTCTACTAAATCGATTGAATCCCTGGCTTGCAGAATTGGCTTCCGAATCTGCAGAAAAACATGGTGGAGGAATTATCACTGGAGTGCATGTTTCAGATATACAATGGATAGACAACAAGACAATTGTTAAGACTGATGAGCTGGAAGAATTCGAGGTAAAATCAATAATAGCAGCCGATGGGATAAA
>JAATVN010000143.1 GCA_014523595.1 Nitrososphaerales archaeon TH5888
AAAGCAAAAATTATAATTCAAAACTTCATATTTTGGGTCAAGATCCTTAAAAACAGACATAAATTTTCTATATGTCCTTGCGCATGCTTCTGAATGGAATGGTAGATCAAGGTAATAAACTGGAGGATGTTGAATGACTCTCCCATCTAGTGTACATTTAAGTAGATCATCTGCAAATGTGAACCTTCCATTTTTATCGATACTGAATTGTATCCAAGTTGGTTTTGTCATCGCATGGCCTGCCATAGAAAGCAAGCGGATCTTTCTAATTAGAGAGTCGTTTGATTCTTCAAATTTCATTTCCATTATTCCATCACAAAAGGAGACAATGGGTTGATACTCTGTTGATATTGGCGAATCAATAGTAAAGAATCCAATAGTTTTTCTTTTCTTTAACTGGAGAACCAATCGTGCCAAAAACTTCTTGATTGAACTTACTTCAAATATGTCACAAAGATGATTTAACGAATCCATGGCAAAATAAACAATGTTGTCATCGTTTTCCATCGCGCCACTATTCTGCTGATCCTGCGATTCATCAGCTCGAATATCCGAAAGATATGAAGTTATTTGCATCAACGTCTCTTCTAGAGATTTTTCATCGGGTGTCTCGTATAAGAGAACCGGATTGACAATTAAAGATCTGAAACTCCCACCCTTCATATCGAATAATTCAATTTTTTCTTTATCTGTAATTTTAGAAGAAAGAAAAATACATCTCTTTTTGGATCCTAATCCCTCCTCAAGGAATTCTCTACAATAATCTCTCTTTCCTATCCCAGGTGGACCAGACAGAAGAAACAGAGTGGGCGAAATATTTTCATCACCATCTGTAAGTTCTGCAAGTCCTGGAATTGCCATTTTGGATATTATACCAAGTCGGATCTATATACCTATTTTTTGTGTCTACTAGGAAACAAAAACAAATCAATCATTCCTAATTTTCTATTAGCGATTTCAAATGATCTATTTGTTGTGAGAAAGGATGATCCGGATACAAAAGTACTGTAAGAAATTCCTTCTGGGCAAATTGAATATCACAATAACATGGGATGGATGTCATTACATCAATTCCTGTGTCAGAAGCCAATTTTTTAACAAAATCATCTGCAACTGGAGTTAGTGTCGGACGACTTGATTCAGAATGACCAGAATGAGACTGCCCTATTTGCAAGGATGGAATACAGTAACCTGCTATTCTATTGAGAAGGAGATAATATTTCGTATTTCCCTGCTCCTTGAATTGAGCTAATATTTCATTGGCAATCATCTTGGTGCCTCCGATATCCATATCGCCCATTTTTAGTGTGAGGAATACAATATCTGATAATGCTAATGCGTTTATTGCCCAAAACCTGATTCCGGGACTTGAATCCATGATTATATAATCAATATCATCTTTTTCGATTAACTCCTCTCTAAAGTTAATAAATCTCTTTAGCATATTCATTCTGTTCTTGTCCTCTTTTACTCCTTCTATCTTTAGAATATCCTCTCTTTTTGGACTTGAAAAACAACCTATAATTTTTCCACTCTGAGAACCTTTGTCTGACAATTGCGGTAGGGGCGTGACTGGAACCAATAAGTCGTCGACTCCGCAAGCACCAACAATATAATCATTTAATGTATTCTTTATCTTATTTTGAACAATATCACCAAAATATGCATGCAGGCTTGGAGCATAAACATCGATATCCACAATACAGACATTCTTTCCATTTTTAGCTAATAATGCTGCCAAGTTGGTTGCTAAAGTTGTTTTTCCAGTACCCCCCTTGTATGAGTGAAATGTAATGACCTGCTTCAAAGTATGTTAAAAGAATGATAAATACATCTTTTTAAGTATATGCTAAAATACTTTTTCGGTTTGACAGGCATATAAATGAGTAAAATAAATCTCAGAGAGTTTAATTGAATATTTTTTATCTGAAGTAGCTCTATAAAATGTAATATTGTTAGAGAAAATCATTTCTCAATTAATGTACGGACATGAGTATCGGTCATTAGTGCTGGTAATGATAAGACATTTGGATTATCGCTTTATCTGCGAAGTGCGGGATTTGAACCCGCGATCCCGAGCTTGGGAAGCTCGTACCTTAACCAGTCTGGGCTAACTTCGCTTAATGAGCAAATACATTCTACAAACAATAAATTCCTATCCTTACTGAAACATCATAAATTAGAATAAATGTTCAATCATGACTGTTCGGACAACCGTAAACTTGACCATGTACTAGTCATGACAATTTCTAAACATGAGGCAAATAATTTCATATTCATAGAACCAAAATTTAGTAACAAATCAATGCGAAATGTTATGAAAAATATCTGGTTGGAATAAGACTAGCAATCATAACCCATGCCTGATGTATTCATAAAAATTGAAAAAAAATTTCACAATTAGTAGAACAAAGGTTAGTCCACGAAGTACTTGACCCTTTCTTTTTTGAACTCCCTAGAACTAAAGAGAATCCTGTATTCATTAATACCGACAAAATTCGATAGTTCTACGGCTATCTTATTGGCAGCTTCAACTGTTCTCGCGTGAATCATGCTAAACAAACTAAATGGCCAATCAGGATATACGGGCCTTCTATAACAATGACTTACTTGAGGAAATGATGCTAATTTGTACCCAACTTCATCAATCTTATCATCTGATACTTTCCAAACAATCATGCCATTGGCAGTAAATCCGGCATCTCTATGACGTAGGATTGCTGCAAATCGTCTCATTACTCCAATCGATTCGTATTCTGTAGCCTTCTTGAATAATTCATCTAAGGTGATTCCAAGATTCTTTGCAGAATTATCGAATGGTCTTGTTGATACGTCTAAATCTTTTTGTAATTCCCTTATGAATTCCTTATCTCTTGATGTAAGCTCAAATTTTTTTTGATCCAACGTTTTTATATTATCGTCTGGCGTCAATTTGCTAGGATCACTATTTACCATATCAAGTTTCACTCCTATTTTATATAACTTGAGAGTTGGCAAAAGACGGAACTTAATTACACCTTCAAGTGATGCCATTTGTTCAAGATCTTTTTTCAAATCTCCATCAGGAGGAACGGCTAACGTAAACCACATATTGAATTCATGATCCCTTTCATAATTGTGACTGACCCCAGGGTGCTTATTGACTTCCTGAGATACTGTCTCAAGTTTCTGTTTTTTAACGGCAAATGCAACCAACGCGCTTTTGTAACCTAATTTCCTCGTATCAAAAATTGCATTAATCTGTCTTATTAGCCCACTTCGTTTCATTAATGAAATTCTTCTCATGACATCTTCTTCTGAAAGTCCATGTTTTGTTGCTATTTCGAGATATGGTCTATCTGATAATGGGAAAGTCCATTGAATATCATTCAAAAGTTGTTTGTCTAAA
>JAATVN010000144.1 GCA_014523595.1 Nitrososphaerales archaeon TH5888
AAAGGATTCACATTGCAAACAAATTAAATCTCTTCCGAAGTATCATATTCTGATAATAGAATTCCTACTATTGAAGAATTAAAAAAAAACTAATTGAATATCCAGACAAAAGAAGTAAGCCAGTCAAATACACATTAGATACAAAGAAAATACCCTTTGAATAACTTAAATCACATCTATAGAGCTTAAATATTCGTAAATTCGTTAAGTAAAAACATCCTTCAATGACAAATCACAGTAAGCTGAAAATTATTATCCTTTTGTCTATTCTCCTTGGTCTTGCTGGCTACACACATCTTTGGAATGTTACAGGTTTTCCATTCATTGATGTGGATGAGGGACATTATTTGAGAAAGGCAATATCGACTCTGGAGGGAGAGGGATTTCAACCTCAGAATAGGTATCTCAGCCCATATTTTGGTCAAATATTTCTCGCAGGGATATTCAAGACCATAGGATTTCCTAATTTTATTGTAAACGACTCCTCACAATCACCCGCCACTATTGAGGGACTATTTTTAGTACCTCGCATATTGGTAGGTAGTCTTGCTATTGTCGATTTAATTCTTATCTGGAAGATTACAGAACGGAGATATAATAAAAGAGTAGCGTTGATTTCTTCGATCCTTTTTGCCGTTATGCCATATAACTTAATGACCAGAACGGTCCTTCTTGAATCAATTCAGTTGCCATTAATGCTTACATCAATTTTGCTTTTGCTATATTCAAATTCAGCTTCAAAACATGAAAAAAAGGTATCAATTATAGTATCAGGATTATTTATGGGCTTGGCAATATTTACTAAAATTCCCGCTTTCACAATAATACCACTTGGAATATTTCTGATATATACTAATACCAAGCGTTGGAAATATCTAGCACTGTGGTTGATTCCATCCATACTTGTCCCGTCCTTGTGGCCAATGCATGCTGCTTTATCAGGAGACTTGGATGAATGGGTAAAAGGGATTATATATCAAACGAATAGAGAAGGTAGACCACTAATTGACTCACTCCATGATTTTTTACTGACTGATCCAGTATTCTTTATTTTAGGTATTGGAGGATTTGTTTTTTCAGTCCTTAAACGAGATATTTTCCTGATCCTGTGGATTGCACCTCTTATTGCATTTTTCTATCTGATCGGGTATGTTGTACCATTTCATCTAATCATACTAATACCATCATTTTGCATTACGGGTGCATTATTACTTGACAGTATATCTCAAAAGCTAGTAAAGAGATTTCAATTAAGGGTCATACAATATGCCTTAATTTCAAGTATCGTATTGTTTGCTCTAATCAATACAAGTATGTTGATTTCTCTAGAACTCAATTCTAATTACTATAAAGCTGTTTCCTTTCTTGTGGCGCAAATACCTACTAGGGGGGATAATGCAGAAAACAAATCAGATGTTAAAAATCATAACAACGAACTGACAATCATATCAAGTCCAGAATATTTGTGGATACCCCAATCTATATTCAATAAGAGTTTTGATACACATAGTTACTACAGTAGCAAAGGTATAAAGGCTGACAGATTCATAATGATGATAGACGATCGTTTTCTCTCGATTCTGGGTGACACCAGCACGTCACGGAGTAAGATTTTCAACGTTGCCTTCAACTCTACTCATAGTCTTAAAAAGTTTGATGAGAACTTTATCGATGTGATTGATTTAAAAAGATATCCATTTACCAGTTTAAGAGTTAATAATAACACAAAAATGATTGATATCAGATCAAATTACTGATTTGTATTTTACTAATACAGAGTGTTACTGATAGTTACTTTCAGAAAATCAATTAATGAGAAGTATAGATACTGATTCGATTCTATACCGGACTAATGACTATTCTAGGGTAGTGATAACTTAGCTAACCAACTATTTTATTATAGAATGCTTCTGGGGACCAAATTTGTCTCTAATAATTCATTTATTTAATGTAAAAATGATTTGCTTCGTCATTGTAACCCAGGTCAGTCATCTTCAGTACTTTGAATCCATTAGTATACAGGTATTTCATTTCTCTGTCAAACAATTCGGTAGAGGTATCAAATGGCCTTGAATTGCCGATTGAATGATAACCAATTATCGGAACTGCGACTATTTTTCCTGACTTGCTATTGTAGAGGTTCTGTGCTTCTACTATCCTTACAAATTCAGTAAACACCATGTTAGATATTTCATCTCCGTGCGGTCTTAACATAGGATTTTTCTCATTCATCTTTTCGTGAAGTCTGTCTTGGGACCATTCTCTTATGGCATACTTATGAGTACGAGTTGGTGTACCGTCAGCAGAGAATGGATTGCAATCATACTGATACTTATAGCTCCTAGTCTTAAAACCATGTTGCCATCCGTCACAGTTTAGAAACATGAGCTCAGAGTGGCCCGATAATGCAAAATCAAAATGTTTTGATATTATGTTGAGTATCGTTGAATTGTCGGCACCTCTGTTAAAGGGAACTTGGAAAAAAGTTGATTTCAGGCCTTGTTCTTCAATGCATTGCTTTGAACCTACGATCTCATTTTCAATACCATCCAAAGATAGATTTCTTAAATATCTGTGGTTCATACCATGAGATTGGACATCATGACCCTCATCATCTAAGATTTTAATTTCATTCCACCTCATGGGCTCCAAATCAACATTACTGCGAAAAAATTCCTTTCCTTTGGATAAATCATAATAGCCCTTTCCGTCTATAAAGCTACATATCACAAAAAATGATGCCTTGAATCCATATTTATCTAGGATTGGTTTGGCATTTGTAAATTGAGTGTTGTATCCTCTGTCGAACATGATAATAACAGCCTTTTCTATATCCGAATTGACGTCTTTACCAATAGAGTTACCTGTATATTGTTGAGGAAAAGAGGAATTATTAATACTTGTAGCAAGTAAATTTAATTTGGAGTTAAATCTATTATCGCTATATTTTATCTCAGATTCTCCGTAGATTTGAGCAATTAAGAAAAAAACTACCAGCAAACTTAAACAGGAAAAGACAAGCTTAGAGAGCAAGTTTTCTTTTCATACACGATGATACAGCCCGCCCATAAAAACCTAATGGAACTAGACTCTGGTTGTTTTCTGAGATGAAGGTGAAGTAAATGGAAAAAAGAGAATCCATCTAAAATCTAAGATGAAACAACAGGGAGAAACCAGTCAATTTATAGGAATTGTATACCATGCGACAGCAACAGGATATATTATGGACTGGAAAGTGAAGTGACTTTTTTTATTGCTCTAGACGATTTGTAAATTTCTGTTGGTAACGATTCATATTGTAAACAAATTAAATCCATTCCGATTATAAAATATTAGTAATTCTTGCTTGTACAAGATATTTTGGGATTCAACTTTAACTGCAGGTCCTTTACCGACTAAAAAATTACCTCAACGAAAAATGTTTTTAAGTTAACCATAATATCATTCAGCCATTGTAATTAGTTGTCTTGTTATTACTAATTACCATGTTTTTTCTTTTGGCGTTGAATATTTACCAATTATCGCTTTTACTTGCCCTTACGAATTAATATCGGCTTATCCTGCTTATTGGCTGGTCAAAGATTGATAAAAACGAAGATTTCTATTACGGTTTTTGTACTTTCCGCCATCGTTATTGTTCCTTGCTTTTATAATGGGGTTTATGCGCAGCAGGCTTTTAGAGACCGTAACTTTCTTCAGACTGAAAGCAAGCCGTCAGTTGCGGATCCTAATCTAAAAGTTGAACTAGTAGTTGGTGGGCTAGAGTTGCCTACAACGATGGCTTTTTTGGGGCCAGACGACTTTATTGTCCTAGAAAAAGACAAAGGTACAGTATTACGTGTGACAAATGGAATTATTTCAAATAAATCCTTGCTGGATGTAAACGTAGCAAATTCGGTTGAAAGAGGAATGTTAGGTGTCGCTGTTTCTAAGAACGTTTCTAAAACATTTATTTTTCTATACTATACTGAAATAAATGGCAACGACTATGATGATCGAAAAGGATTACAACCCGAAGCAAATCGAATCTATAGATACGAACTTGTTGGTAACGAACTTGTAAATCCAATCCTTCTTTTGGATTTACCTGCTAAGCCCGGACCAAGGCATAACGGAGGAGCAATAGAGATAGGTCCAGACAATAATCTGTACGTACCCATAGGTGACGTTGACGCTTCTTTTAAAAAACCAATTCTTCGGACAATGACTCAGAACTTTGGAGACGGATTAGTTGCGGACGGACGGAGTGGTATACTTAGAGTCACACAAGATGGCAAACCAGCGGAAGAAGGAATTTTGGGAAATTCAATGCCATTAAAATTATATTATGCCTACGGTATCAGGAACAGTTTTGGATTAGGTTTTGATCCTGTAACTAATAACTTGTGGGAAACAGAGAATGGACCAGTTCACGGTGATGAAATAAATCTGGTGTATCCTGGTTTTAACAGCGG
>JAATVN010000145.1 GCA_014523595.1 Nitrososphaerales archaeon TH5888
AATCATGGCTGCCTCAGTTTATTCTGAACCTACAATAGGCAATGCCTTTCCTGCAGGAAAATTAAATGTGTCTTTTTCCTGTTCTTCTTGAGTAACCTTTTCAAATTCAAGAGTGATCTCTATCGGTCCATTGAATTTGGTACTAATTTCATTGGCTAAATTGGCTATTTCGTTTTTGTCATTAAATTCTCTAGAACCTTGAAGAAAAACTCGACTTTGCCTAAATAATACCTTTCCTCCATATTTTTGTTGCAGAAAATCTAGTAATTGTTGAACTTTTTCTTGCGGAATATCATTATAATAGAAACAGATACCATTTATTAATTCCTTATCAAATGGAGTTCCATATTTAAACCAAAAAACCCCAAAGTGTTCATACTCTCCCTGTAGACATTTAATGTCCCAGTGATTAGCCTTCTCTACGGGGTAATTTGAATTTAATAGGTCATTAACTCCTAAACGCCAATATCTTACACGCATCTGAGGATATACCAAATTATCATTATAATAATGTGACGAAATATTGAATTTTCATGATGTTTTTGATTCTCCCAATATTGAGTTATGTTATATACAATTCAGCGGATTAACGCAGGGTGCTTTCTAACTGAAACAGATAAAAATAATAATATATCTGGCAGCTTAACTGTAGGAAATTGAAACCAAAAGGCACAAAAAAATCACGCAAGAATGTTTTGAGTCATTCAGTACGTGATTACGAAATTGAATCTAATTCCATATCTTTACTAATTGATGGTATGGCAAATTCTGGCGGGTTTGAATCTAGAAATCTCTCGGATGGTATTAATATAATCCGTACAATGACAAAGGATAACAACTGTACCAAATTCCTGTCATTTGTAGGTTCTATTATCTCGACAGGAGCAAGAGGAATTATAAAGGATATGTTAAAACGCAAGATGTTCGATTGCGTGATTACAACCTGTGGTGCATTAGACCATGATATTGCACGAACAAGTACAAAATACTATTCAGGGGACTTTCGGATGGATGATAGCTTGCTTTATAGGAAGAATATTCATAGATTGGGAAATGTACTGGTACCACAGAATAATTACGGACCGGTTATTGAAAAAAAGGTGCAAGATTGTCTAAACGATCTGTATAAACAAGGATCACGTAGTATTTCAACGTTTGAAATAACAAAAAGTATAGGACAGACATTAGATGATACCTCGTTCTTGTACTGGGCATACAAGAATGACATCCCAGTCGTAGTGCCTGGCATAGTAGATGGAGCCGTTGGAAGTCAGATTTGGTTCTTTTATCAGAAACACAAGGACTTTAATGTAAATATATTATTGGATGAAACCCGGCTATCTGACTTGGTTTATGAAGCGAACAAAACTGGCGCTTTCATTATTGGAGGCGGAATTTCAAAACATCATACACTGTGGTGGAATCAATTCCGAGGAGGACTGGACTATGCAGTTTCTATAACAACAGCTTCTGAGTGGGATGGTAGTTTGAGTGGAGCCTTAGTTGCAGAAGCAATATCTTGGGGAAAAGTAAAGGGTAGAGCAAAACAAACTACAATACATGGTGAGGCAACTACACTGTTACCGTTCATTTATGCTGCCTTATTGAAATAAGATCTATCAATTCACTATTGACTTTCGATTTCAGTTTGTAGTCGCATTTCTATCTATTATTTTTATAGAATTTATTTTGGCCTTATTTGGATCTTGTGGTTGATCATTCTGAATTGTTGGTAATGCAGCAATTTTGTCAACAACATCCATGCCATTTACTACCCTGCCAAATACTGTATATTGATTGTCCAAAAATCTCGAGTCATTCAATACAATGAAGAATTGTGAGCCCGCGCTATCTGGATCTGAGGATCTTGCCATCGAAACGATTCCTCTATTGTGCGGTATGTTACTAAATTCTGCCTCAATTTTATAACCAGGGTCACCTGTTCCCCATGCGGCCATGTTTGTGCTATTTTTTGTATTTGGATCTCCTCCTTGAATTACAAATCCTTTCACAATCCTATGGAATGTGGTACCATTGTAGAATCCAGATTCTGCAAGTTTCTCAAAATTTGATACATGGATGGGTGCCACATCTGGAAAGAATTCCATAGTTACAGGACCCTGAGCTGTATCTAGTACAGCCAACTTAGATTCATTATTTGATGTCATAGTAGTATTAGTCATGGGGGTCTTTATTGAAAATTTCTCTTCATTTTCAACAATTTCATTATATGGATCCGATGTGGTTTTAGGTACATAGTTATGGTTGACTTCATAAATCAATACTGCGAAAAATAGACCCGGCGTGTTACTCTTAAAGCTGTCAGAAGAATATACAAGTCTCAATGGTTGTTCAGCAGTTGCATTTTGTGGATACTTGATGTCTTTTGAATAAATGGCCATCGCGCCTGGTTGATATTCTGCTGATGGGGCGCCATTTAGTATATACGAGACAGGAGTGAAAGGTATCAATTGTCCAAGTAACGTACTGTTCCAGAAGAAGGGTGTTGGAGTAAACCCGTCTTGTTCAAGGTACCTATTTTCATCAAATCCTCCTATTCTGATAAACCACTGTTTTTTGCTTTCGTCTCCGCCATTACCTAAAACATAAAGCTCACTACCATTAATCCCACTAAATCTTTGTCCGACAATATATACAACAATATAGTCAGATTTTAGATCTTGTGCAATTTTAAGACCGTTATCCGTCTGATCCATAAACATCTTGGCAATAGTTGCAATTCGTGTTTGGTTTATTGTAGCGTTATCAGCCAGACTAGTTCTATTCCCCAATGTTGTAATCCAGTAACCGTAATCCCACCAAGATGTAATTACTGAATTGGAAGATGTATCAGTAGAAATCCAGTTTAATGCATTTATCCAATCATTCGTTTTGACCCTAAATCCTGTACCACCATTTGCTATGGAAGGGGGAATGTCTGCAGAGCTCAACCAATTTGAATTTTGTGGATACAATACGCCATTGTCCAGGACAGGAATTGAAACTAGAATAACCACTATTACAGCATATACTATTTTTATTGGTCTGTCCATTTGAGAGGTTTTTTCGCCTTCCACCTTTCTCTTCTTTTTATGCGAGGGTTCTATTGCCTTGTAATTCATTATCGTTCTGGTGATTTCGTAAAGACCCAATCCTGCCAAGAGTATTATTCCAATAGATGAGAATACAAGTAATCGTGCAAAGGTTGCGCTTACGTAAACTCCGGTAATTCCAATTATTAGAGCGAAAATTGACATATCATTTCGGCGTCTGAATGCCATAAGTGCCCCAAATCCTGCAAACATTATCAGAATTGAATAATCAGTAAAGTATTCTACCAAGGTTGGAGTGAAATGTTCAGCAACGGATTCTACGAGAGGAATCTGAGAAGATAGAAATGGATTAATTGCGTTTAGATATCTGAATGAGGATACATAGAAACTTCCCGATAGAATAATTCCAATGGCAATGGTGAAAAAAGCTCCAGTCAAAATCCAATTGTTTCTTATAAAAGTATTGGATGAGCTTAATTTCCTCACTATTGACGAAGCTATCAAAAATATTGTTCCTCCGATGAGAGCAATGCCCGGGAGTCCAAATACAAAAGATAAACCTGGTCTAGGAGACATTCCAGCAGCTAACACTGCCGCAACCGTAAACACAATGGCGACAATTAAGGGGACTTTGATATCATTTCGTAGGAAGGTTACTGCAAAGAAGAATAATGAAATTGGGATACTAAAGTATTGAAT
>JAATVN010000146.1 GCA_014523595.1 Nitrososphaerales archaeon TH5888
AGCCCAAATTAGTTTGGGAGAGAAGCGCAGGACTGACTTCAATAGTATTTTTAGATTCTGACAAATTGGGAACTCAATATAAAAATGATATCTTTGTTGGAGATGTTCACAATGGTCGCATTTACCACTTTAAATTGAACGATGAAAGGAATGATCTCGTACTTCCCGAAGTTCTTGCAGATAGATACATTCAGAACCCAGTCAATTTTGGAACCGGAAATATAGTATTCGGAGAGGGATTTGGGGGTATAACTGATCTCACAGTAGGTCCAGATGGTTACTTGTACATAGTATCTATTGGGCAAGGCAAGGTTTTTAGAATACTCCCTCAATAGATATTTGAAATATTGTCTATTTTATTAGGAATTAATTGGACTAAAGTCTCAAGATATCCAAATGTCGCTTCCAATTGAGTTAAATGTAAAAATCTATCTGATACTATAATCAAAGTTGAACACATTAAAGGCTTCATTCAAAGTTATAGGAATGTATTGTATAAGTTGTAAACCTATTGTAGAAAGGCAACTTAAAGATGAAAAAGGAGTTAAAAGTATTAAGTTTGATTACATGACGGACAGTATAATTATAGAGTTTGACCCATCTGTTTTAACTAGAGAAGAGATAAAGAATAGTTTGGACAAATCTGGATACAAGTTTATCCGTTTAGCCGGGAGAGGTTTTTGAAATTATATTGTTTGTTACCGCTTTCGTATAAGTATCATGTTGATCGTAGGTCCTTCGAAGCTCGGCTGTCGTAAGAGGAACCTTTGGTTTGTACCTTCCAAGCAATATAGAGTTACCCACTACAGTTACAGAGCTCATGGCCATTGCAACTGCCGCTAACATTGGTAACCATCCAAATATTCCTACTCCAAGCAAGGGGACTAATGCTCCACTAGCTATTGGTATCAACCCTGTATTATATGCAAACGCCCAGAAAAGATTCTGCCTAATCTTGGAGACCGTTTTCCTTCCTAGTTCGAGTGCAATGGCTACGTCTCTAACATCACCTTTTATTAGTACAATACCACCAGTTTCCTTTGCAATATCTGTTCCTGAACCTATTGCAATACCCAAGTCTGCTGTAGCTAATGCAGGTGCATCATTAATTCCATCTCCTACCATAGCTACTATTTTTCCCTCAGACTTGAGTTCTGAGATTACTTTTTCTTTTTGTTGTGGGAGAACTTGAGCAATAACTCTTTTGATTCCTAATTCAGTTGCTATGTGCTTTGCAGTTCTCTCGTTGTCTCCTGTAAGCATTATGAGTTCTTTGCCCTTAGATTTCAAAACATCTAAACCTATATTAGCACTCTCTTTTATCATATCAGCAAGGGCCAAAATTCCTGAAAGCTTTGAGTCTATCGCCACCAAGACGGCAGTCTTACCCATATTTTCAAGCTGGCTTAATTTTGACTCAACCGTTTCAGGAATTAGAATTCTATTGTCAATCATAAGTTTTCTTGTTCCTACCAATAGTATATGATCTTGGTACTTGGCTCTTAATCCATGACCTGAAATTGATTCGGATGTCTCTGGGTTAGGAATCAGATTATCTTCTTTGGCTTTCCTTACAATCGCCTGTCCCAATGGATGCTCAGAGCCTAACTCTGCAATGGCTGCCAATCTCAGCAGCTCCTTTTCTCCAATTTTGTTTTCAGAGATATCATAGATGTCGGTAACAGATGGTTTGCCCTCTGTTAATGTTCCAGTCTTGTCAAATACTATTGTTTGTACTTTACTTGCAATTTCGAGGTATTCTCCACCCTTGAATAATATACCGTGTTCAGCAGCTTTTCCAGAACCCATCATTAATGCAGCAGGTGTGGCGATACCGAGAGCGCAAGGACACGCAATTATCATTACTGATACGAAAGCTAGAAGACTGTACGTGAATCCTATATTACCCACAAAATACCAGCCAAACCCTACACCTATAGCAGTGATCACTATTGCAGGAACAAAATATTTTGCAACTTGGTCAACCATTCTTTGCATTTGGGCTTTACCAGTCCGAGCTTCCTCCACGAGATTTACTATTTGTGAGAGAACAGTGTCTTGTCCGACTTTTGTAGCTTTAATTTTTAGTAACCCTGTCTTGTTCATAGTTGCCCCGATAACCTCATCAGCTTTCGATTTGTCAACAGGAATACTCTCTCCAGTAATAGCAGATTCGTCCAGTGTGGATACGCCCTCTACTATTATTCCATCGGTGGGAATACTCTCCCCGGGCCTGACTATCACTACATCTCCTTCTTTTATTTCCTCAATAGGAATCTCAGTTTCCTCTTTGAGGACTTGACCGGATGGACTATTTGTAGGACGCAACACTTTGGCTGTACGCGGTTGTAAGTCAAATAATTTTCTTACAGCATCAGAAACTTTCTCTTTTGTTCTTGTTTCAAGTAATCTTCCTATAAGTATTAAAGTAATAATCACAGCAGCTGTTTCAAAATATACTGACTTAAAAGGAAAGAGATCTGGGAAGATTGCTACTGTCGCACTATACAAATATGCTGCCGAAGTTCCGATTGCAATAAGTGTATCCATATTTGAAGCTTTAGCTCTAACGCCATCCCAAAATCCTTTATAGAATCTCCAGCCAACCCAAAATTGTAATGGTGTAGCCAATACTAGCATAACGTAACTCGAGTTATACATCAAACTCATAGGAAGGAAATGACCAAATTGTACTGGCAGCATGTGAGGCAAGCTCAGAAATACAATAGGAATAGTTAGAGCTACACTAATTGCTACATGGATTTTTAATGTTTTGAGTTCTTTTTCTGGTTCCCTAAATTCATTTAGACATTGGGTGCTGCAGAAATAATACTCCTTACCATTCATTGTATATCTTATAGAGTCAGCTTTTTCTTCCACATACATACCGCATACGGAGTCTTTTGCCATATCTTATAGTTAACTAGATGAAATATAACAATAGGACTTTACAAATGTAAAATTTAATATTTGAGATGAGATCTTCAACCTTCAATGCCTGTTGAACTTGATGACTATGACATCTCAATACTAAAGTCACTATTTAAGGATGGGCGCAAGTCTTTTCGTCAGATTTCGCGCGAAACGGGTATTACAACTCCGACTGTCAAGGCCAGATTTGAAAGGCTGGTGAACGTAGGTTTTATTCAACGAGTCGTACCAGTAATTGACTTTGGAAGGATTGCAAAAGTCAATGCTAATTTTGAAATGCAAGCTGAAAATAATAAACAACCATTCAAGAAAATAAAAAAAGGCATTCAGATAATTTTAGACTGTGATTTTTGTCACGGAATTATAGCTGGTGCTCCACAAGTCTTCAAGTTTGCAAACTACGAACGATTCTTTTGCTGCACTTCATGTAAATTTGAGTATAAAAGAAAGTATGGCGGAAGAATACAGGCAATTATAGAAAAGCATGCAGAGTAAACTTTCTTCTATTATTGACATTTCAATATCACTAGTTTAGCACGCAAAATGATCTATAGAAGTGGAATGTCATCATTGTGCCACCCAACTATAAATTGTAAAGTTTTTAAAGCAATATTTTAAGTTATTAAGAGTAAATGAGTGACCAAGAAGCGAATAGTGTTAAGGAAGTTGTGAAAGAATTTACAGAAGCCGATAATGCTATCAAGACGGTCTTTTCAAAAGTGGATCCAATATTAGTTGTCAGATTAATTTTTGATGAAAAAGCAAAAAAAGAGAATATCTATACCCTAGAAATTATTCTTAAACCTGAACAGGATACCCAACAAATAAGGGAGAGAGTAATTAGTGTTACGGGTATGGCACCAGGTTTTTATCTGAAGGGAACGAAAATGGTAGTAAGCCATAGTCTTGATCTTGATTTATTAAAGCGAATAAATGATTTGGACTTTGTAGTGAGCATCAAGGGCAGTCTATATAGTGCTGGTGGTTCTTCGGATTTTTAAAAGTAAGTATAGATACTATGAATTAATTAATCAAATTACTAATTAGTAACAGTTACTGAACCACGTGCCCAAGTATCAATTGAACCATCATTCAATTTTATATCCGGTATCAAAAGGTTCGTTTTCTAACATTGGACTTGTAAACTTACCGAATAGAACAAAATAGTTTATTAAGATGTGCTCACAGGAATGAATGGTCTATTCTAATGATCTTTAATTTAAGTAACTAAATTATAAAAATGTGGCCTTGCCGGATGTCAGCTGTCTTCAAAATCTTCATTTTTGAAACCCATTTTGGAATCGGTGACGTAGGAATTTTAACCCTTATATCCGATGTTGCCTTAAATTGTACATATGAGTGGAATTACAAACTGGGATGAAATCATAAAAAAAGAAGCAAGGGGATTGGATGACTACGATTTGGGTGAAGTCCAAGAGTTAAACGAAGAATTTGTAGTAACAAAAAGAGGAGTTGTTGATAAAGACAAGTTTTATCTACCTAGAAGCAAAGCTGTAAAATTTGACGGAGATAAAGTCTGGTTTAACGTTACTAAAGACGAGGCCAAGGCTCTCAAGAGAGATTAGGCTAATATTAAATTCGCATTTAGTAATTTTGCGGATCAATATTTATTTTTTTAATTCTTTTATTTAAAGTAAGTTTGGGTTATTATTACCGTACAGTTTTCAAGTTAAGTTAATAAGTTCAAAAAAAACTATGGAGCAGAATCGAATACTTTGGTAGCACAGATTGATGCATCAGAGTCACTAAGAGTAAATTCGGCGGTTATGACTTTCTCAACATTTATTGCACTTATCTTCGTAACTTTTACCAACACTCAGATTATTAAAAGATTCTACTTTTACCTTAATCCAAGTATTAACAATGCTCAACATTCATCTATTGGATAATACTTCACGTTTGTTTCATTTATTTCCTTTTTTTACGTC
>JAATVN010000147.1 GCA_014523595.1 Nitrososphaerales archaeon TH5888
GTACGAACTTAACCACATTGAGCAATTAATTCATTTTCATGATTGAAACATACATGTTCGAGTTTAGTATAGTCCTGAAAGGAATATTTGCAACCACATTGATATTCTAATACTTTTTTCTTTGCTTTGTATCCGTTCGAAGAAACTAACTCAGACATAGTGTATTAGCACTAAACACATATATCAACTTTAATTGAAGGCTGAATACGAGATTTGTGCTTATTTTATGATTATGTAAATTTACAAGGTCATCATTTCCTATAAGATTAGATTAAAATAGATCACACAACATCAAACATAAAGAGTGTAAAATATCCTTATTTTCAAGTTTTAGATCTTTTAGAAAAAATATTTTCTTGTTATTTATAGTGGTATTTGTCTCGTTCGGATTGAGCGCGTTTGGGATCTTTGTAAAGCATACATTTGGGACTGCTGAAACAAATGAATCAGAGTTTAATTTTGTTGCTGCTGGAGACTTTGGCTGTGGCAAGAATGCGAATAGAACAATAACAAGTATGTTACTCAGAGAACCAGAAGTGGTCATAGGTTTGGGAGACCTATCGTATCAAAAAACTGCAGATTGTTGGTTTCATGTTGTTTCTCCATTAGATACAGATGGACGACTAAAAATTGCAATTGGTGATAATGAAATGTTTCCTGCAAAATTTACCGAATATATGAAACATTTCAACATGGATAGGTCGTATTATTCATTTGACTATGGAAACGTTCATTTTCTCTCAATGGCAACGGCCAAAAATAAAGTGATACCATACAATGAAACTTCAGAACAATATGAATTTGTTAAAAATGATCTCAAAAGGGCGTATGAAAATAACAGTATTAACTGGATAGTGGTATACTCGTTCAGATCCTTCTATTCTTCTAATACAACACATCCTGGGCTTGATGAATTGCAGGATCTATATCATCCACTGTTTGATAAATATGGTGTCGATATTATATTGCAGGCGCACAATCATAATTATCAACGGACATACCCACTTAATTTTAATCAGACTAGAGCATTTACCCCCGTAATAACAGATAGAGATCCGGAGAGATACGAATATGATCCGAAAGGGCCCATATTTATCACAGTCGGGACTGGAGGAGAGGATCTGTATAATTTTACGGGTCAAGCTCCCTTTGTTGTAACTCAATTTCAGAGGCATGGATTCGTGAATATAGATATTGCGGAAAATGGAACTAGACTGAATGGGAAATTTTATGAGAATAGAGAGAACACTGACAAGGATCATTTCACCATCAAAAAGTAGATCATAATTCAACATTCATTAAATTAATTTCAGACTAACTAAAATTACTCATTAATTACATCTTCCAGCAAATATTTTGGTATTTTAGCCAATTGTTCCACTTTCCAATGACAGCTCCAGCAAAACCCACAAACAACACAGGCAAATTGTGTTCTTACCTTACATGACTTGCAATCTCTATATTCCAACTCAATACTGTTTCTCAAATACTCATGTTTTTGGTACTTGTTTTTTTTCCCGATTAGTCGGGAATTCATTTCTATCTATCTAAATTATATTGAATCGGAAATATAACTCTTTTTTATCATAAATACCAAATTGCATATCGTTCTTCATGACATGTTAAAAGATAATTTACAAAATTGTTTCGGTCGGTATGCTATTGATACCATGATACGATATTTGATATTGGGGTAATCTAATGTCAGATAGTCTCTTCAGATTTACATTGGATACTCAGATTATAAGCAGGTAGTGTGATAATTTGCTGACATTCGCATTTCTAATATTTACGTCAATGTTATAAAACAAATTTTGGAAAATTTGTGATAGTATTGTATATGTTATTTGATTAATGATCTATTTCCACTGTCTTCGGTCGCCTTCTAATAAACCAGAATCACCATGTATTCTATCAATATGTTTGGATAACTCTTCGTTATTGCTAAATTTCGATGCGCAATAAGGACATGAGACTTGAGGATTATCTGACATGATGGTAGTATCTGGATCCGTTCAAATTAATTCTTTTGTTTATTGCATCAATATTTCATAAGATGCTAAAAAATTGGATATATTGCTAACGCAAATTATCTAATGTTTTTCGTAAGATGAGATCAAATCATCATCGGTTTCTATTATCCATTCTACTAGCGTATCATCCAATTTATGATATCTTAGATGTTCTCTTCGTTTTTCTCTAATTATTTCTTCTTTACAGATTCCGCATTTCATGAAAAGATTTGGGAGTGGTAATGTCAAAGTATAATTTTAACATATATATCACTAGTGATATTAGAATGGTGGTATTATGCCACAGTAAGTTAATTACAAATTAGTGAATGCTGAATCTTAGGTCGATCAAATGGCATTTTTATACGAATTCTTAGATCTTTAAATACGAAAAATAAAAAAAATAAAGTAAAAAAAAGGAAAAAGTAACTTATTTCTTATATTCTTTGTTCTTTTATTGAGGTTTGTAGAAGCTCGCCAATTTCGTTATGCATCTTCAGGAAATTCAATCCTTTTTCTGTAGTTTTGTAGTTTTGTGA
>JAATVN010000148.1 GCA_014523595.1 Nitrososphaerales archaeon TH5888
ACTGCGCCTCTAGTATTCCCCTTTTCAAATGAATCCTGCAATGCAGCTAATACTTTTTCTGCCCATTCTATTTGTTTCTTTGTTGGTCTGAAAATATCGTGAACGGGATTTATGTGTAAGGGATGAATCAACGTTTTACCTGAATAACCTAGTTTTTTTGCATCTGTTGCATCTTTAATCAAACCATCAAGATCATTTACCTCTTGCCATATACCATCCATTGCTTCAATTCCCGCAGCTTTGGCATCCACTGGAATCTTTGACCGGGCATAATTATAGCTTAGATGATCATCATATTCGACATCAATATTCATATCATACAAGTAATCAAAGACCCCAAAGACCAATGCCACCACATTTTCATGTGCTGAAGCAATCGAATTAGCATTTATTACTCCTTTAGCTGTTTCTATAGATGGTATGATTTGAATTCTTGCGGAAATGCTACGTTTTGACACAATCACTTCAATTTTGTCAATAATTTGAATTACCTCTTGACTATTACTAATCTTTGGTAAAACAATACCATCCAATCCCTTTACTAAGACTCGATCAAGATCACCGTCAACTAAACCAGAATCTACTGAATTAATTCTGACATAAATGGATGGTTCCTTATCTTCATCATGGGTTGCAACGTGTCCTCCGACCAAATTTCTTGCAAGTTCTTTGTCGTTAGAGGGCACAGAGTCTTCCAGATCAAAACACAGTATATCTGGTTTAAGACTAATTGACTTTTTTAAAAATCTCTCGTTGTTTCCAGGAATAAATAATAAACTCCTGAACATTTAGTCACAAAAAATGAAAAATTAAAGTTTCTGAGGTGTTGTCACAATCTTGCCTATGTGCTCTGCGTTTGCCATCATGGTGTGTCCTTTTGCCATATCGGAGAATGGAAGAACTGTACTAATCAATGGCTTAATTTTACCCATGGCTGTCCAGTGAATTACTTGCTCTAGTTCAGCTTTATTACCCTGAGTTGAACCAAGTAGATTGGTCCCTTTGAAGAATAGGTATCTTAGATCGATAGTAGAATCATATCCCGTTGTAGCGCCCGTAGCTACTAATGTACCTCCCATCTTAAGGAGGCCTACTTCCTGTGGGAATGTTGATTTTCCAATATGTTCAAAGACAACATCTACTCCTTGCTTTTTCGTTATCTCTCTGACTTTCTTATACCAATCGGGTTCTCTGTGATTTACTACATGATCGGCACCAAGTTCCTTACATTTATCCATCTTTTCCTTATTCCCGGCAGTTGCAATGACATCACAACCATATAACTTGGCTATTTGAAGACCTGCCATTCCAACACCACTTGTCCCTCCCATGACAAGAACAGTTTGTCCGGGTCTTATCTTGGCCCTTCCTACAAGCATATGCCAGGCTGTCATCCCAACCATTGACACTGCGGCTGCTTGCTCAAATGAAACAGGATCAGGTATCTTTGCAACATTTACTTCAGGTAAATGAGTATATTGACAGAAACCACCCCAAAGCGGACCAGTTTGAAAACCCCATATGAGACGTTCATTACAGTCATATTCTCTTCCCGACGTACACATATCGCATACCCTACAGCTCATGTTAGAATGAGAAACCACTCTATCACCAACTTTCAATTTTGTAACTTCCTCACCTGCTTCAACCACCGTGCCTGCTACATCGCTACCTGAAATATGTGGAAGTGGAACCTTCACAGGGTCTCCCCAAATTGCCCATAGATCGTTGTAGTTGTACGCGGCTGCTTCTACTTTTATCATAACTTCATTTGGTTTTA
Organism: Nitrososphaerales archaeon TH5888; assembly: GCA_014523595.1. Lineage (GTDB taxonomy): Archaea > Thermoproteota > Nitrososphaeria > Nitrososphaerales > Nitrososphaeraceae > TA-21. The sequence continues at coordinate 1,781 of JAATVN010000148.1, forward strand.
TTTTGGGAGTGTCAACATCGTCTATCTTCACAACTTTCAGAGGATCTTGACTATACTCTCTAAATACTGCTGCTTTCATGAATTTTTTGAAAAGTTCTTAGACTAATATAGTTAACTTAGTTGAAATTCGTTGAACAGACGGATATTCATCACAAGATATCTAGAGTCAACGACGGTCTATCTTAAACTGTTTTTTGGGTTGCTGAAGGTTAATCAATAGCTGCTTAAGTTCCTCGTCGGTCAGGGCCCTATTCAGTTTTCCCCCTGAAGCAGCTGTTATAAGATAATTCTCCACGGCAAGTGCAAGTTCGGGTTTAACCATTCTAATATTCATGAGTCGTTGTCGTGCGTCTTGGTCAAGTAAGACCATAAGTGCCTTTTGCCTCATCATTAATTCGGCTTCGCGCCTCTTTGCCTCTTCTGGATTATCTGATGGTGAAACAGACATGCTCTTACCACAATTAATAATTGTCTAGCCGTATCTACCTAGCTCTGGCCTCGAATTGACAAGATTCTTGTATATGTCCGTAGCCATTCTATCGACCTTTTTCATTCCTTCGTCAGAAATAGTTCTGCCCTTACTCTTTTTAGTTATATAACCCGCAACTTCAAGTTGTTGCAATGCCTTTCTTACTATAGCACCACCAGCTTTTTTATGATGTGCAATATTATATCCAACTTGCTTTTTACCGCCGTATTCGCTTCTAAGATCAGAAATACCAATTGGACCGTTAATGTACACTTTCCGTAACAATGATGCACATCTGATATACCACCAATCTCTATTTTGGGGGATCTTTTCTGCATGACATCCTGTCTTTACGAACTGGGACCATTGAGGTGCCTCAATTTTTTTATCCTTTTTCAAATTTTCTGCCAAATGAGTAATTAATTCATCGGCGGGAATATCATAAGCCTTAGCCATAATATTCTATAACATTCTTGGAAATTCCCTTATAAATCATTTTATTCAGATAAGCTCGTGGTACACTAATCTTATCTCGATCAAAGTGCAGTAATTAATCTCAATTTTTCAACAAATTTGGATTAATGATTAATATATTTTGAAATGAAATGTCAGGGAATTGCAAGTATTTGAGGAATGGGTAGTGACAATATACCACCGATTCTTTTGCATTAGTATAGAGTTTAATGCAAAGTATGATTAGAAATAATGCATCCAATAAAACGGACTTGAAATATTGCCTTAGCTTGCAATTATTTTTCGATAAACATGATTGCATTTCATACAAGTAATTCTGATACATTTCTCCTTTGATCTGCCAATTCTTATTCTTGAATTAACTCCCGGAACTATGAATTGCTTACATTTTCTGCAAAATAGCTGACGAATCAAATATGGCATCCTTATTCTAACGCGCATTGCAATTTTTGCAGCCAGTCTTGCATAAGATTGCGACAATTTTTCATCATTATTAATTTCTCTCAGTGCGTTATCGATCAGTATGTCTATTCTTTCAGTTGCTATTCTTTCAATATTCTTCTTATTCATTAAATTCAATTCTCATATGAGCTAAGTTGTCAGTTATACTTGTTATCTATTATATTAAAATGCTATGAAATAAATGTAATATTGACAAACCAGTTTTGTGTTAATTTGATTGTATTCGCTTGTGATTGCTGAAGCGGCAATAGAACTAGTCCCTCAAATTCTTAGAAATCATCCCTCTGTAAAGAATCATTCTAAAAGAGCAGGCAGAGATTCTAATGAAATTTTCCTAGACATTAGTTATCATCATAAAGCCATGGTTGAAGGAAATATTAAACAATGGTGGAAACGTGGTAGACCCGATATTGTACATTTCGATCTCGTAGAAGCTCTCTCAACCCCACTATTCAAGCAGAAAAACTTGCAAGTTTATGTATCTACGTTCGATAATAACTTGATAACAATAAGTAAGGATCTGAGAATACCAAAAAACTATTTAAGATTTGAGAGATTGATGATCGGTATTTTTAACAAACATGAAAACAAAAACTCGCCAGATTTAATTGAATTCCAAGAGAATGTTAGTTTTAATAATTTAATCAAGAAAATAATTAGACCGGACCTAGTTATTGGATTCTCTGTAAAAGGAACAAAAAGCAAAATAAGCGATATTCTCCGAAATAACACGATCGATACTTCAAAGAATTACTGTTTTGTGGTCGGAGGCTTCCAACGGGGACATTTTTCAGAAGCAATAACTAGAGCATGTAACGCGGTATATTCGATAAGTCCATTAAGTTTAGAATCACATGTGGTGATTGCAAGGGTCCTGTATGAGTGTGAAAATAATATTTAGTGAAATATTGCATCTACCATGAAAGCAACAAACAGTGCTGTCAAATAGGGACTCGAAATTTTGAAAAGGAGCCATGAAGCGTTCTCACTGGGTTTGGCCAAAAGCCATAATGACGTGACTATCATGACAATACCTCCCAAAATAGCGGTGACAAAGTAAATCAGACCAAATTGGTTCAAGAAGTAAGGTATTAAGCTAATTACCACCATTAGAAGAGTTGTACCGGCTATAACTTGGACAGATCTTTTTTCGCCGGCAATTACAGGGAGCATAGGTACTCCAGCTTTTGTATAATCTTTTTTTACGTGCAATGCCAAGCTCCAAATGTGTGTTGGTATCCAAAAGAAAACCAACGCGGCCATTGCTAACCCTATTTCTATATTTTCTGTTGTAACTGCCACATATCCGATCAACGCTGGAACAGCCCCAGAGAATCCTCCAAGAATTATATTGGTTTGACTCTTTCTTTTCAACCACTTACTGTATACTATAATATTGTCGAAAAGACCAAATGCCATGAGCCCAAAGGTCAAGTAGTTTATTGACCACGCACAGAACAACGAAATAGCTGCTAAAAGTAAACCAAAAATAAGCGCGTTCCTAGGTGAAATTCTTCCAGAAGGAATTGGACGGGCTTTAGTCCTATCCATAATGGCATCTATATCACGATCATTATATCCAGTTAAGGCATCTGCCGCTGCAGATCCCGTAACAATACCCACAAGAAGAAATATCCATTGGAGCGGGGATAGAAAGTTATCAGTCGAATAAGAGGCTGTTATCGCTGATCCAAATGCAGTAAAAACTAAGAGATACCAAATTTTTGGCTTCGTCAATTCATAATAATTTTTAAGCCGATCAGTGACAGTTACTTGTGGAATCAATAATTTGGACCTCGACAGATTTATGGTTAGAGGCAATATGAATGATCATTTATTTAAACATGAACTAATTAGGCAATATTGGATTATGGAGATTTGAAAAGAAGAATGGCAGATACGAATAAAAGATAACGTGATAACGCATTTAGGTACTATTCTGTGTGAATCAAAAATTCATGTCAGACCGCCACAAGATAAGAATATCAACTTGCAAAGTTTGCATTGTATGTCAACCCGAACTTTCATTTCCTATCTACAATGATCCCGAATTTAATTTTCCTAAAACTATAAAAGAGGCATGATAAAATCTATGGTATTCTACTAAGGTGATATGTAAATTGGAATCAATTCAAGCAACAGCTGGTGGAATGCCAGTTATAATTTTAAAAGAAGGAACTAAAGAAAGTAAAGGTAGAGAAGCACAACGAAATAACTTTGTCGCAGCCAAGTTAATTGCCGAAATGGTAAAAACATGTCTCGGTCCACGCGGCATGGATAAGATGCTGGTAGATACACTTGGCGATGTTACAATTACTAATGATGGGGCTACCATCCTTAAAGAAATGGATGTTCAACATCCAGCAGCAAAAATGATGGTCGAGGTAGCCAAATCGGTCGACAATGAAGTGGGAGATGGTACGACATCCTCTGTTATTTTTGCTGGGGCGTTATTGGAAAAAGCAGAGGAGTTAGTAAATAAAGATGTACATCCTTCCGTTATTGTAGACGGCTATACTGCTGCGGCGGAAAAAGCTCTTGAATTTTTGCAAAAAATAGCAATAAAAATTGATGTAAATGATAAAAATGCCTTGACCAACATTGCAAGAACAAGCATGTATTCCAAACTTGTTTCTGATGATAGTCCTACATTAGCTAAAATCGTAGTGGATGCCGCAAAACAGGTTGCTGAAAGTGTCGATGACGGCAAGAAATTAAGAGTAGATTTGGATAATATTAAAGTAGAAAAGAAACCAGGAACATCCATCCGAGATAGTAAACTAGTCAAAGGGATAGTTCTGGATAAGGAAGTTGTACATGCAGGCATGCCAAAGAAGATTGAAAAGGCAAAGATAGCCCTGATAAATTCTGCGTTAGAAATAGAGAAAACAGAGATGAGTGCTGAGATAAGAATCAATGATCCTCAACAAATGCAAATGTTCCTTGAAGAGGAAAATAGAATGTTGAAGGCAATGGTTGATAAG
>JAATVN010000149.1 GCA_014523595.1 Nitrososphaerales archaeon TH5888
ACCTGATTTACACTTTACTCAATTTCTAACATTTGCTTAATTGAATCAACCAATCCATCTGCATATCCAATTGATAAAATCGCAAGCTCCTTTTTTCCTTGTCTAAAGAATTGAACTGCATCATCGAGATAAAATTCTGCACTCTCCAGCAATTCTATTTGGGCCTTATTACTATTTCGGGAAGGTATTGATTCTCTAATTTGCTTGATTTCATTTCGAATCATTGGCTCATATTTATTGAGCATTTGATCTGACACACTCTTTATCATTACAGTATTGTCCGTAGGTACATCAATATTTTCAGTCAGATTTAATACTGCATCTTCTTCTGTAAAATGAAATTTGGAAGGAAATATGATGGCATGTGGACCCTTCCCGTAATCTAATTCCAACAATGATTTAATTTTACCACTGAAAATCTTTTGCTCATCAGTGCCAATTCTTGAAAGAACAATCAAAAATGAATCTTCAGAAACAAAACCGTACATAATATCTTTCTCTACATCGAGTAACCTTGACATTACATTATTTGGTTTCAAGAAAAATACACTTCCATCATCACCTTGTCTGTACTCGGTTAATATGATGGTATTACAGTTCACGTTCAGGTTGCTAAAGACAGTCGAATATACGCTTATTGCGGATTGCCTTTCTTCCATCATCGTAACCATTTTACCTATCTTGTAGATTTGTAAACCACATTCACCTACGAGAGATGTAATTCCTGAAGCAGCATGTACGACCTTAACATCTATCTTATTTTTTATAGCTCTTATTCTTAATTCTGTAAAGGTTGTTGCAATAGTCGGATCTCCATAACTTATCAAACCAACATCTAATGTCTTTGACTCATCCAATATTTGTCTGCCATCTTCTACAAACCATCTTTTAACAAATTCGATTTTTTTTTCTGGCCCTACAGTTGTTTTGAGAATGTCGATAAATTTGTCGGCAATAGGCGATGTGAAGCTCTCAAGGTATATTATATCACAACTTTTCAATATACTGGTTGAATTGCACATTTCAAAAGTATCGTAAATTCCGGCACCAACCAAATACAACATATCAGTAATTCATTTGGTACCGGTATCCCTCTTATTATGGTGTAGCCTTGAGGTGTGGAAAAGGGCCCTATTGTAAATTTCAATACTTGTTAGATAAGACTGTATTTCGACTCTTTCATCCTTAGAATGTGATACATGAGGTTCACCAGGTCCGTACGTTACAACGGGGATCTTTAGGGAGTTTCCTAATACGTTCATATCTCCAGTGCCTGTCTTCCTAAGCAATAATGGCCGAATTTTGCAAACATCTAATATTGAAAGCGAAAGCGCCCTAACTAAGGGAGACGAATGGTCTGCCTCAAACGGTTCTGTGATATCATCAATTCGATAAGTAATTTTCACCTTTCTTGTTTCTGAAATATTCTTTATTGAATTATCAAAGGAATCCAGTACTTCTAGGCACTTTACTCCATTTGGTACTCTGATGTCAATCGTAATCTTGCATTTTTGAGGTGTAACATTATGACTCGAACCTCCCGAAATTTCTGTGAGACTAAGGCTCACAGATTCACTCTTTTTGTCAGTCTTGTTGTATTTTGATGAAATTTCATTGCTAAGCATTATCCAAACTTCATATACCTCCTCGATAGAATTTTTCGATAGCCACGGAGCACTAGCATGTGCACTATCTAGGACATCACATGTAAGTCTTAATGCAAGCCTTCCCTTATACGATACGGTAATTTTGTGAATTCCACTTGGTTCTCCAAATATTGCATAGTCAACAGACAAATTATTTTTGACCAACTCCTTAATCCCTGTAGCGTTCCCTTCTTCATCAACAACTCCTGCAAATATGATCGTTCCTCTCTGCTTGAATTCCGAGCATGCAAGGAGCATGGATATAAGAGGCGCCTTGGCATCAGATGCTCCTCGGCCAAAGAGAAAACCAGAATCGATTCTAACCGGTATTTGCCCTGGCACGGTGTCCATATGTCCGCATAAAAGAATCCTCGGACTACCGCTACCCTTGGTCGCAATTACATTACCAACGCTATCAATACTTACTTTTTCAAATCCTAGATCATCCAAACATTTTTCCTTTATCAAGTTAGCTAGCTGTGCTTCTGATCTAGAAGGTGAGTATATTTCAAGAGCCTTTTTCAGTAATTCAATCGCATATGCTGAAGAAATCAATTTTGCTAATTATTTATTGGATTTTATTAGATGATCAATAATAAGAGATGGAATATCTACTTCAGTTACCCTTACCGTATTCTTGAACTCTGTAGTATTGTTTACCTCATGTACAAGTAGGCCATTTTCACTCTCCATTAAATCCACTCCTAAAATCTCCCCCTTCATTGTCTTTGCCGCTCTTAAACAAAGATCTTCCATTTCGTTTGTTACTTTGCAAGCTTCTGCTTTTCCTCCAAGAGCCATGTTAGTCTTCCATTCATTGTTTCCTGAGTATCTATAGATCGCGGCAACTACCCTATCTCCTACTACAATACATCTAATATCTCTGGGAGGTCTTTTAACAAATTCTTCAAAATAAAATACATGATATAATGGATACATATGTTCTCTGTCTTCTATCACTGCTTCAGCTGCCTCTTTATCCTTTAGTAACGCGATCATTCTTCCCCAGCTACCTACCACAGGTTTGATAACCTTTGGGTATCCGTTCTTATTTAGGATATTCATGGCAGATTGATTGGAAAAGGCACAAAATGCCTTCGGTATAGCTATGCCAGATTTTGACAATTCCATATGAGTAAACAGTTTATTTCCACACATAACAGCAGTATGGAGAGAATTTATCATCTTTGCTCCAAGTCCCTCAAAGGCCGCAGTTGAATGCAAATTAATATAATAACTTACACATCTCTGCAGCATAATGTCATTACAATAAATTGATTTGTCTTTGTCCAGCTCGATTGAATTTTCTCTACAATTAATGACTTCTAGTTTGATATCTTTTTTTTTCGCAGTTTCAATTAACGATTTTTCTTCCCATCTTAGTTGGTCATAAAGGATGAAAAAAGAAGTTTCTTTGTTATTTCCTTTCACTCTCCCCAATCCTCTCCGACAGATTGTGCAGGTCTTATGGTAAACCCATCGCTTGATTTTATTAACTCATAACTGGCACCACAATCAGGACATGTCACAATTTCGTTTTCCATTGCATCATCGGGAATTTTGATTTCTGCATCACATTCAGTGCATTTTATCATTACTATCTCCTCTACTTTGATAATGCATCGTTAAGTATTTTTCTTTCTAATCTTTCATCAAGGTATAATTCCAAGATATCTCCCATACGCAGTTCTTTCAGACCCTTGGCCATTTTTGCTGCTTCAACCTTCGTAGATTCAAGTCCAAGCAAAGAGAGCAGATAAGCTGCGCCGTTTTTACCAGCCAATTCCCCAAAGACAATTTTTCTTCTATTTCCAACTAGTCGAGGTTCGAGGATCTCATATGCCGATGGATTTTGCAGAATCGCAGCCAAATGCGTGCCTGCTTTATGCTTATAAGCACTTTCACCAACTATTGGTTTGGATTCGGGAGTTTCAATATGTGTATAAGCTACAATTGTTCTTGAAAGGTCCTTTAGCATATGCAACCTAAACTCATTAGGAATTCCATAAATGACGCTTAAAGCAACCGCTGTCTCCGCTAGGGATGGAATTCCAGTTCTTTCGCCAAATCCATCAATAGTCGTGTGAATCTGATTGGCTCCTGCTTCACATCCTGAAAGTGCATTTGCCAGCGCTAATCCGACATCGTTATGGCAATGCACATCAAGTGATGAAATTTTCGTATCAATACTATCATACACCATCTTAACCAGGTTGTACATTCCTTGCGGACGCATTATTCCAACAGTATCGGGAATGCTTATTCTTTCAATTCCTCGTGAATTCATTTCTTTACACATTTCTACTAAGAACAACGGATCTGTCCTACTTGCATCCTCCATCGTAAAACGTGATTTTAATCCATGAGATTTTATAAAATCCGCAACTTCAAGTGCCCTGATTTTCGCTTCCTCTCTTGATATCTTTAGTTTTGTAGAAAGGTGTATGTCTGAAATTCCCATATATGTCGCAACCCACGTTGCATTACAGTCTATAGCGACTTCTACATCAGATTTCAGTGCCCTTACGTGCGCCAAAATATCTGCTTTGAGACCCTGCTTGATTATTGTTTTAGTTGCTTCAAAATGATCATGGGAAACGACTGGACTGATTTCAATTTGATTTACGCCAAATGAGTCCAATAACCAGGCAATCTGGATTCTTTGTTTATTTGTAAATGAGACTCCCGGATGTTGCTCACCCTCGCGGAGTGTTGAATCTAATATCCTTATTTCTTTATTAGATATAGTTCGATTGTATATGTTCGCGAAATGATTGGGATCATCTGAATTTAGTGACATTTATGCTTAAATAGAGCTTATTTCGAATACAATATAAATCTTTTCGGCTGTTTATTAAAAGTGTATCTTACGTAAGTGTTCTTAGAATAATCACGGTATCTGTATCCGATACACCTTCAATTCTTCTTATATCATCAATGCTTCTATTAATTTCGTTTATTGAATTGGCTGATATTATTACCGCTATATCGTATTGTCCAGTTATTTCATAGATGACCTTCACTCCCGTGATGGTTTGGAGTTTTGATGCAACTGAGTTTGTGTCAGTGGTTGACCCTACGGAGAGTAATGTTATGGCGCTAGTTTTTTTATCTGCATTTTCCTCAATTGTGAACCTGGATATCGAACCGTCGTCGATTAAATTCTTAATCCTTCTTCTTATCGCAGATTCAGACAAACCTAACTCTTTTCCTATATCCACAAAAGATTTTCTAGAATCCATACGGAGGATCTCAAGGATCCGTTGATCAAATTCATTATCCTTTGACATTGCGCCTCTTCTCCTCGACACTTAGAATCTCATCCATTATATCAATAGCTCTACTTACCTGCTCTTTCTTCATAACTAAAGGCGGAAGGAGCCGTATTATTGTTCTTCCAGAATATAACATCAATAACCCGTTTTTTATCCCGTCCATTAATATGTCTCGGACATCAAAACGCGATTCTAATGCAAGCATCATCCCCATACCTCTTACATCCCTTATAATAGGATGTTTTTGCTTCAATTCAATGAGTTTGTTCTTGAAATAAGTACCTGTCTCGGAGGCTTTGGTTACCAGATCTTTCTTTATTATTGTGTCTATCGTGGCATTGCCTGCAGAACATGCAATCGGATTTCCCGCAAAAGTCGAAGAATGTTCTCCTAGGTTCATACAGTTGGCTATTTCGTCCTTGACAAATGTTACACCAGCGGGAACACCTGAAGCAATACCCTTTGCTATACACATAATGTCAGGAGCAGCATTCCAATTTTGACCTGCCCACATTTTACCAGTTCGTCCAAGCCCAGTTTGTATTTCATCAAAGATCAATACCAGTTTTTTCTCGGTACATAATTCTCGGACTGCTTTAACATAGCCTTGTGGAGGCATAATTATTCCAGATTCTCCTTGGATTGGTTCGAGAATTACAGTACCAATACTTTCATCTACCGCATCAGTAAGTGACGATATATCTCCAAAAGGAACAAATTTTACTCCCGCTAGTAGGGGATTAAATGACTTACGATATTTAGAGTTGTGCGTCACAGACAATGCACCAAAAGTTTTTCCATGGTATCCACCGTACATGGAAATTACTCCACTTTTTTGTGAATATTTTCGTGAGAATTTTAAGGCAGCTTCAATAGACTCAGCCCCACTATTGCTGAAAAATATTTTTCCAAGGTTCTCAGGTGCTATAGATCTTAATTTTGACAGAAATTGAAGTCTGCTATCATTATACGTGGACATGTGGCATACCATCACTTTATTCATTTGAAGGGTTATTGCGTCTATAACATCCTTATTACAATGCCCTATTATGGCTACACCATAGCCACCCATACAGTCGATGTATTCCTTACCATCGATATCCCAAATAGTAGCATCTTGTGCCCTATCGATAGTAACGGGAAATCTTTGATATAGGTTTATCAAAAATGAGTCTTCATTAAGTGTCAATTTGAAATCACCGTACAATCTACAT
>JAATVN010000020.1 GCA_014523595.1 Nitrososphaerales archaeon TH5888
TCCAACCAACTCACCGGACTTTGAATTTCTGACAAGGACGCTTGACACTCCTTTGCGTTGCATCTCCTTTGCGGCCTCATTGATACAAGCAGAATCGTCAAGAATGGCGAGATTTTGTTCTAATACTTGAGTAACAGGAGCCGTTAGATCTATATCTTCAGCTAATTTCAAACTAACATGTTAGAGAGCACATATTTATTAAAAGTATTGTATATTTGAGAAGTCTCGCCAGTAAGTAATAATTAGTTCCTTTGGCTTTTTCAAAATGAAAGCATATACAAGAAAACTCGACCCGGTTGATTCTGTGTCTAAAGTTTGTTCGTTACCTTTGTTTCTAAGATTAATATTCTTTGGGTCTTCACATTTTATTAGAGATAAATTTTACCAGATCGATTAGTCTGCAAGCAAAACTCCACTCATTATCATACCAAGACATAATCTTAACAAGGTTGTTTTTTGTACCCAGAACCATTGTGCTCAAGCCATCAACTATTGAGGAGTGCGAATCTCCTATAATATCTGAGGACACTAGTGGCTCCTCAGTATATGCCATAATCCCCTCCAATTCACTCTCTGATGAATCTTTTAGAGCCTGATTTACTTCTTCTTTTGTAACTTCCTTTTGCAATGTCAATACTACATCTACTATAGATCCGTTACTAACCGGAACACGTAGGGCCATTCCGTCCATTTTGCCATTTAATTCAGGTATGACTGCTCCTATAGCTTTTGCAGCTCCGGTACTTGTTGGAATGATAGACATCATTGCCGCGCGTGCTCTTCTCAGATCCTTGTGTGGTAGATCGAGAATTCTCTGATCGTTGGTATATGCATGACAAGTTGTCATATATCCTCTTTCTATCCCAAACTTGTTATTAATGGTCTTAAGAAGTGGAGCAAGACAGTTGGTCGTACATGAAGCCATGGAAATAATATCATGTTTTGTATTATCGTATAGATTGTCATTGATTCCAATTAAAATTGTTGCATCGGGACTTTTTGCTGGAGCTGAGATTATTACCTTCTTGGCTCCCGCGGTTATGTGTTTTTTTGCCTCCTTGGCATCATTGAATTTGCCTGTGGATTCAATAACAATATCGATTTTCAAATCTTTCCACGGTAGCTTCAAAGGATCTTTTTCTGCAAGCACTTTTAAGCTGTGTTTGTCCACGAGTATCTCATCATCCCTAGCTTCAACTATACCTTCATACTTTCCAAATGTCGAGTCATATTTGAATAAATGAGCGAGTGTCTTTGCATCTGTTAGATCGTTTATAGCAACTATATTCGCAATATTACCAAATTCCTTATCGGCCATAGCCGCTCTTAAGAAACATCTTCCAATTCTACCGAAACCATTGATTGCTATCCTTACTACCACGAATATTATTGAACGTTCAGTATTATAAGTAGTAATAGCAATACACTTCATTAAAATCGCATATTGAACAACCGGTTGATAGAAAATGTCTAGCTAGCTCAAATAGTGAATATGATATTCTTACTGTGGATGTATTTCCGATAAATGCTTATAGTAATAATCTTTTATCATCTCTTCGCCACAAAATCTACATTTGATTTTTGAATAAAGGTTCTGATAGCATTTTTTACAATATTTATTCTTTGTTTTTTCTCCAACGGTGATTTCGTACCATAATCGTTTTTGTTGTCCGCAGCCACTGCACTTTCCTTCCCCTATCATCATTTATTCATAATTAGCGTATAAATAAAAGGTTTCACTGTCAACTATCAAAAACTCTTCGGATTTAACTTAGCGATCTCCTTAAATGGTAATTTATGCATGTATATGATCAGTTAATTATAGGTTTTCTTTATTTAACAACTAATACTGGACAAGGAGCATTCACTACAACTCCAGAGGCAGTACTACCAAGCATAAATCGGAATTCTGAGACACTCCTTATACCGATGATAATAAGATCTATATTTTTTTTATCCGCATACTCTGTTATTTCATTTACAACCGAAGATTGTGCCCTTATTATCTCTATTTCAAGGTCAACTCCGGCCGAAACGGATTGTTCCGCAATCTTATCAAGATAGGCGTAATCATGTTTTGTTCCCTTCTCGAGATTTTCTTCGGGAAAATGTTTACTAGCGGGTACGACGTGCAGTGCCATGACGTCCGCATGAAGTTCTAGACCCAATTTAATTGCATAATCTCCGGCTCTTTTTGAATTTTCTGAACCGTCAACAGCAACCAGTATACTATTTATTTTGAGGTCTTTGTACATCCATCTTTCCTGAATTGATGGTATAAAGGACTTTAATTTCTTTATGGTTAAAGTATACAACCGCATCATATCTTAATTTGAGAATCACCTTAACACACTGGTATCAAAATTTGACAGATATCGTCTCGAAAAAGAACAACACTTCATTAAATTTATCATTTTAAATAAGATAACAATTTCAGCAGAAGAAATTTAAGGGATATGACGTGCGTAGTGATATGAATAAGCAAATTTCTTCCCAAAAAATTGTCGTAATATTTCCGGCGAAAAATGAGGAAAATACCATTGAACATGTCATAACAACTGCTAAGAAGAGCCGATATAATCCAGAAGTAATAGTTGTCGATGCTTATTCGTCAGATGCAACAGTCGAAAAAGCCAAGAAAGCTGGGGCGAAGGTTGTTCAACAAGATGATAGACTGTTTCCTGCAAAAGGGATCGCAATGAAAAAAGGACTAAATGAAGCTATAAGTATTAATGCAGATATTATAGTATTTCTCGATGCGGATATAAAGAATTTGACTCCAGAGTGGATAGATAAATTAGTAGATGGTTGTACTAATTGCGACATGGCAAGAGGTTATTATCAACGACATACTCGAGATGCCGCGGTAACAAAGCTTATTGCAAAACCAATGATGCACATCTTTTTTCCTGAGCTTTCAAATATTGAACAACCGTTAGGTGGTGAAGTGTGTGCAAGAACAGAAGTTTGGAAAAATCTATTGGAAAAAAATCCCCCTGATGGATGGGGAATTGATATTTGGTTCCTGATCGAAGCTGCGATGTCTGGTTACCAAATTAAAGAAATATTTCTGGGCAATAAGGAACACACCTCTTTTGAGGACTACCGGGAAGACGTAAGCAAATTGGCTAAAATGGCTGAACAAGTCGAATTTGCAATAATAAAGGAAGCTACTAGACATGGTAGAATTAATTTACATAAAGATGTTAAAATTTAGTTATGACATTTCTTCAAAATAATCCTGTTATCTTTTATACTAAAATTTTCGTTAATAAATATCATATTAATGTTAGAAAAATATATTATAGTAATAATACTAACGCACATTAATTGGCTATTCGAAGAATACTTGTAGCGGTTGATGGTTCCAAGCCTTCCATGGATGCTAGCATTCAGGCTATTGACATAGCTAAAAGATATGATGCGGAATTGATCGCACTATATGTTGTCTCTCCTGATATCAGATACAATTATCTGGAAGATGTTATAACGCCGAGATTACCTAGAGCTCTGAAAGATGTAATGATGATTGCAATACAAAAAGGTGAAAGACATGTGGACAAGGTAAAACAAAAGGCATCAGAAAAAAATGTCAAGGTTAAAACCGATGTAGTTATTGGTATCTCATCCGTCGTAAAAGAGATCATAGAATATGCCGAGAAAAATAGAGTTGATATGATCGTTATTGGGAGTAGAGGTCTTTCTGGGATTAAAAAAATGCTGTTGGGCAGCGTAGCCAGTGGAGTACTGATATATTCACATTGTCCTGTACTAATAACCAAATGAATTCTTGTCAAATTAATTCTTAACCTTAACCCAACCATTAAAACAATCTGACGAATTACAAATCAATGTCGGCCTTGACAACACAGCTTTTTTCTTTTTAAAAAACGTAAGGAATGTTAGGCATTAACAATGCCTTCACATAACTTCTATGAATCACTTCTATAGAAAAGAAGTGATAATTAAAAAATATCAATATCGATGACTAAATGATAAATGACAAAAACATCACAATTACAGAAACCGTCATAATTGCAAAAGTAAGCCAGCCAATTATATTTGAAAAGCGGCTATTGATTTTATCTTCAAGTATTTTTCTATCATTGGCAAGCCTCATGACTATAAAAAGAATGGGAACTGTGACAACTGCATTAATTACCGCTGCGAGTATCAATGCTTGTATGGGGCTAATATGTGAAAACGTTATCCAGAGTCCAATCAAAGTTGAAGCAATTATTACTGAGTAGAATGATTTAGCTTGACTAAACTTTTTTTCCAGGCCCTCTTTCCAACCAAAAGTATCCGATAATGCAAACGCTGAGGATGCAGAGAGGACAGGTATGGCGAGTAATCCTGTTCCAATAATACCAAACGCGAAGATCACTTTTGCTATCTGACCTGAATTAGGGAAACTTTTAACTAGCGGTTCTAAAGAACTTGCTGCCTGATCTGCCGTTTGAATATCAGTTATTCCGGCAAAATAGAGACTACCAGCGCTAGTTATGATTATACTCCACATAATGAACTGAGAAAAAAACATACCTATACCGATGTCCTCTTTCATTAACATTATTTCTTTCGGTGATACCTTGGGTTTGCCTTTTCCGATCTCTTTTATCTTATGTTTTGCTACATCCTCTTCAGCTTCTTCAGATGTTTGCCAGAAAAGAAGGTAAGGTGATATTGTTGTACCGATAACCGCTACAAACATAATGGCATACTCAGAACTAAAACTTATGGAAGGAATTATCGTAAAAATTATCTGGTTTATGTTCCCTCCCACAATTACTGCAGTTATGACGTATGCGAAAAGTGAAAGTACCAAGTACTTAAGTACTCTGACATACTTGTGATAAGGAATAAAAATTTCTGCAATAATTATAAAAGCTGAAAATAACACTGACGTTACCACTAACGGAACATCTGGGAATATGATTCTGACTGAAGCAGACATAGCTCCCAAGTCAGCTCCGATATTTATTGTGTTAGCAATTAATAGAAGGCTTGATATGGGATATACAATTTTAGTAGAGTATTTTTTCTTTATCAGTGCTGCCAAACCATTTCCGCTTAGAAGACCGATCCTTGCACACATTTCTTGTATAGCAATCATGGTAGGTAATAGGAACAGAGTCATCCATAACATCCCGAGACCAAATTTTGCACCTGCTTGAGAGTAGGTCGCAATACCTGATGGATCATCATCTGCTGCTCCAGTTATTACGCCGGGTCCCAGCGACTTTAGAAGTTGTGATAGGGATCCTGAACGTAATTTATGGAAAGGAGATAAGTTTGAGTTTGGATTTGAGTTATTCTTCTTTTTTTGACGCAATTGCTGAGCGATTTACTATATGCCTACATGTATTTAGTATTTTAATTGAAGATCATTGATCTTAATCAATGGTTCTTAGGCCTCATGATGACCGTAGTGACTTACATTTTAATATACTGAGAGTATCAGTGTGTAATGGTATAATAAGTACTAATGGATTACTGAAATTCAATGTTTTCAAGAATACTGGTACCTGTTGATGGTTCCGATAATTCTTACAGAGCATTAGATGCAGCACTGCTCCTTTCTGAAAAACTAGGTGCAAAGGTCACTGCAATTTACGTTATGGAAGATATACCGGTTTCATATGTTGTATCAGAAAAACTGCTAAGAGAGATACGGTACGCCTACAAAAGAGAAAATCAACTTATACTTTCGAAATGTTCAGAAATTGCCACAAAAAAAGGATTAGTCATACAAACTAAACTCCTTCAGGGAAATCCCGGCTCAATAATTCTAGATTTTTGTGAAAAGGAGAAATATGATATCATAATCATGGGCAGTCGAGGAATGGGGAAGTTCAAAGAATTAGTCCTAGGTAGCGTATCAAGCAGGGTCCTGCATCATTCATCATGTCCTGTTATGATAATAAGATAGTATGATTACCTAATCAATTAAAATTTTTTAGAGTGGATTCGATTTGGAGGGGTAAATTTGGAGGCCGATTCATATCTGCTAGGTCCAATGTGATATTTGACTTCATTTTATTATTCAAATCGTTTTACTAAATAGATAGGTATTCAAGAAAAGCACATTTCACATTTTGCTGTGCATTGACTCTAATAAAATGACCCATCACAAAGATAGAAATTGAATATAAATTTGAAGCAGTTATTTCCAAATTCTTTCCAAACAATGGTAAATTAAAATAAATATCGTAAATCATATGAGGACATTCAATCCCAATCTGCGTGCGTTTCTCTGGCCTTAAGCAAGCCTTTTGATGTTGGTGTAACAGTATCATCCCGTATACTTATATATCCCCTGGCTTTTTCGTACTCTCTTAGCGTCTCAAATACGTCCCTTTCGGCGAGCAGGAAGATTGGCAGTTTGGTTGACTTGAAATCTCGTATCTTAAATACTGTGGGAGAGCCTTTTCTGCGTGCTTGATCATACATATCAAATAGTTCCTTCATGAAATTCCATATGAGAAACTTCTTGTCCCTAACTGAGCTAGCTCGGGAAATCGCATGCAAACGAGGATCTTTACTGTTTTCTTTGTACAATCTACGTGCTAAATCCGTTGCAGTTACTATTCCTAGTAATACGTTATCTTTTATAATAGGAAGTCGCCGAATTGAGTACTTAGCCATGATCAATGCCGCATCGTAAATAAAGGCATCATCGTTAAGCGAAATCAAAGGAGAAGACATTATCTCTGAGGCATTGGTAAGTTTCGCATCCTTAGACTCAAAAAGTAACCTTCTTACAATATCTCTCTCAGTGATAATTCCTTCCGGATGTTTAAGTTCATTCAAAATAACTACCGAACTCTTATTTTTCATTGTCATAATCCTTATAATAGTATCAACATTATCAGAACGGTTGGCAGTTTCGAGTGGAGCAGGGGTCATTATGGATGTAACTCTATTAGTCTTTTCGTCATGCATGACTCGGATTACCCCCTTCTTGGAATTTATCCCTCTCATAACCACAAAGAACATGCAAATCAATCCCCATATTTCAGGATTACGTATGTATGATCCCATAATTATACGTTCATTTGCAACTGAATCGCAATTCGTACTCTGACCCAGTGACGCAGTTGGGTATTAATATTAAATTGTATTCGCGAGGGAGAGCTAATCACGCTATTCCTATCACAATTACGTGTGTGTTTCAATGGACATGACTACTACTGTGGTAATATGATACCTCTTCCTATATCAATCCCTGTTCAAGTGAGACGACAGCCTCATTTATTTCCTCAACTTGAACTTTAGGAACGATGCCTAATTTGAGCTCTCTTCGCTAATTCAATGACTTCAGAAACCTCATTATAGTTCCCCCAAAATGAACCATAGAATTGAAATTCGTTTGCAACTGCGGCAAAAGCCGGTATACTAATTTTGTTTCCAAAGAGTCGTACGATTACAAGTGCTCCGCCTTTGGCAACTATTCGTAGATCTGTTTGGACTGTCTGTTCCAATCCTACAATATCAAGAATTACATCAATACCTTTTCCTCTTGTGAGATCATCTATTTCCTTCCGAACCTGGTCTTTTGATTTACTTTTTTATATTTACAACATGATCTGCACCGAACAAATTCGTTCTAAAGTACCATGCATTTTATATCCTTTTATAAAAGACATTATTATTTTCAACAATGTCTGATATTTCTTTATTACCATCCGACGCAGCTGGAAAAAGAATCACTACCAAATTCATTTCCGTGCGGAATGAGGAAACTATTGGAGCGATTAGAAGCATGTTGATTAGTAAAGCAAAGGAATTTGAGATCATAGATTACCTTTATGTCGTTGATGATGAGAGAGTTCTTCAAGGTGTTATTTCAATAAAAGACGTCCTACAAACGGCGGATAATGAAATTAGAGTAGACACGATAATGAAAAGAAATCCTATAACTGTGGATTCACATGCTGATCAAGAAAGAATAATCTATCTTATACTGCAACATGATCTAAAGTCAGTACCAGTAGTGGATAAGAATAAACATCTCGTGGGGGTAATTCCGTACCATACTATACTAAAGATATTCCACCACGAATTTCGAGAAGATATTCTTAGATTAGGAGGCATTCATCACCACTCAAAAGAAATTGAAGACGTCAAAACATCCACTTTAAAGCTGGTTAGAGCCAGACTGCCTTCATTAATATTGGGTCTTATGGGTGGTTTGTTTGCAGCTTATATCGTAACTGGTTTTGATGAAGTTATAAGATCATATCTTGTTTTGGCTTCCTTCATACCTGTTATCATATATTTGAGCGATGCTGTAGGCACTCAATCTGAAACGCTCATTGTAAGAATGATAGCATTGAGGCCGGATTTTTCAATTACAAAATACATGCTACGAGAATTGAGGATTGGTGGGGTGCTTGGAGTTATTTTTGGAATACTGCTATTTATTGCGGCCACGGTGGGCTGGGGAGAAACGTATTTGGCAGTGAGCATAGCATTGTCTATGTTCATTTCTATCATTCTTCAGGCTTTTATCGCTACTTACATATCCGCATTACTGTATAGGTTTGGTGTTGATCCAGGTGTGGCATCTGGACCTTTAACCACTATTATAAGTGATATCACTAGTTTAACATTATACTTCGTAATCGCAGTCGTTCTCTTGCAGTTGCTTTAAATGACTCGTACTCTTGTTCAAGATTTGATAGTCAACCCTGATTTGTGTTGAGTTATTCAGACTTTAAGAAAAATGAAAATATAGATATCGAAGACATAATTCCAAAATTATAATTTGTTCCGATTTGTGAATCTCCCACTACTTTCAATTGCAGCTCATTCGTTACCTATTTGGGTAAAAGGCTCAATTCGTGTTTCAGAATGTGTAAATCTTAGTAGCCAATTCATGTGAATATAATTCACGAGGAGAGCACCAAATAATTTTATTCAGGCAATTAGATTTATCCCTCTTTGTCTTCACATGTTTGCTATTGAGGAATAAGGAAGTAGAAAGCGAAGGAAAAAAATATCAATCAAAAATTAACTTGGAAATTGTTACAATAATAAATTTGCAATTGATGAAACTGCAATGTTATTACAACTACAGGAAGGATATTGATTTTTCATTATAGCAACATCCGATAAGAATCTTAATGTATCATTCCATGGTAATAAAAAACGGTGACTGAAAAGTTCGTGATATTGGAATTGATCATTTGTGAATCAAATTTGACATGATGTTAAAATTAAAATTCGTGGTGTCAAGCAAATGAAACGGCTTTCCAACATAATGTCTGGAGCCATCAGGATTGCGCCCTTGGTTGCAATTTACCTACTAGTATTCAGCTTTCTTCTGACAACCATTCGATAATTTAATACTTTTAATCTACCTTTGAAGCCTTGAAATGTGAACTTGGAACTGGGATTTATTATACTTCTAATAATTGCATTATTTTCAGAAATAGTAGGCACCATGGCAGGCTTTGGCTCTTCGACCATATTTATGCCATTAGCGTCATATTTCGTAGAGTTTAAGACGGCATTGGTCTTGGCAGCCATATTTCATCTCTTTGGAAACATCAGCAGAATTACATTTTTCAGGCACGGGCTAGACAAGAATGTTTTACTAATATTTGGTATACCTAGTTTTGTTCTCAGCCTACTTGGAGCTACTTTGGTAGGCGACCTATCACAAACTGTTCTCAAGTTCCTCTTGGGAATATTTCTAATAGTTGTTTCAGTCATATTCCTTATCAGGCCTAAGCTTGCTTTTCCTGTCAATAAAAAATCTCTAGTTCTGGGTGGTGGAATTTCAGGTTTTATGGCAGGTTTGATAGGAACAGGTGGCGCCTTACGGGCTTCATTTCTAACAGGATTGAAAATGGAGAAAGAAAAATACATCGCCACCTCGGCCGTTATAGCTCTCGGGACTGACGCAACTAGAATCCCTTATTACATCTCTTCTGGATTTCTACCTGAACAATATTACTACTTAATCCCTTTTCTATTTGGCATGGCTGTTGTGGGCTCATATATTGGCAGAAAGATAGTAACGAAAATCGACCAAGACAAATTCAAAAAGATGGTTTTGATTGGTGTCATTCTTGTAAGTATCAAATTCATAATAGACAGTATTGCAGAATTTCTTTAATTTAATTACTAATTATTTAAACAGTTAATAAATTTTGAGAATAATACGGAAGCCATCCCTTATTGTCCATATTCGGAGGATAGAACGGACCCTGCCATGAAGTATAACTCCATCCACCTCAGCCAATGTAGAGTTGCATTTGATACTAGTAAATGCGTGAGAAATAAAGTTGCTTTGCTTTGGGTATCCTAACATTAAATAATTTTCTAGCTCATTTATGTCCCATAATACGATTGTGGGAATAATAATAATCGGACATCATAAGATCATATATTCGGTATCATTTTTAGTATTACTTAGTGGGACTTCTGGATAATTACTACCGATAAAACCACTTTCAACCTAGATACTTCTAGAATCATCTTTTCATAACTAGGCTTATCCCATTCTTTTGCATAAATTACTTTAACAATATTATCTTCTAACCGTAAAACAGTGACAGCGAACTTACTAGAACCAAATCCAGGATCTATTCCCATTGATATAGGACATGCAAAGTTTACTTGGTTTGGATATTTGAATAATGAACATCAATTTCTATTTTCTCATGTTGAGTGTTCTGCGAGCCACTTTCCGACTTCTGGCCATAGTTTTTTGTGCGCAGTACCGCTAATACACAATCCCACATGTCCAGTTGGAAACTCTAATGTTTTTTTGTCTGTACTGGAAATTGCATCAGTGATTGTTCTGCTAGACTCCGCCGAAACCAGATCATCTTTTGTTCCGACTATGTTCAGAACAGGCATGTTAATTTTTTTCAGATCAACAACATCTTTCCCGACCATCATTTTATTTTGGATTAGCAAATTATTTTTGTAAATATCGTTGATGATTTGCTCAAATGCCTTGCCAATTATTGGAACACTGTCATATAGCCATGATTCTACTGCCATAAACTGTATGATTTCTTTTGGGCTTCGAGGTTGGCTAAAATAAATTTTATACTTTAATAGAGCCTCCAATGGATTCCGCATAAAGAACGCAATATTAAGAAACGAAGACGGTACATTTCCAAAAACCTGTACAAATCTTTCTATATCCAGACTTTTTATCCATGATTCTAACACCGTGGGTAATTTACCAAAATCAACTGGAGTTGCATGCAAGATCAAATTTTTTACTTTTTCAGGATGTAATGCAGAATAAATTAGCGAGAGAATCCCTCCCCA
>JAATVN010000150.1 GCA_014523595.1 Nitrososphaerales archaeon TH5888
TAAGTGCAAGAGCAAGGTCATTGCAACCAACTTTTACTTTGTGTGCCATAGCGGTAGATCCAATCGAAGTTGTCCCTACTAAAATGAACATTCCGATAAGAAATACTGCTAAAATATTTTGTGCATTCAAGTTAGGAAGACGAGACGCTTGTAATAGTTATATGTATTGCTTATGCTAGGGTAAGTGATCGATAAATAAGTAAAATTCAAATTTAGTTAAGAATCAAGTCAATTCTCTAAATTATAATCTAGTAAATACCATCAAGTTAAAGTAGTCCGAAATTCAAGTCCACACTGTGAGTCTAAGTAGTTCATATTTGGCCGCAATATACCTGTGAGTATGCGTATCGCTAAAAAGGACAAGTGGATTAAGACTTGCATGTAGTAGGGTTCTACTTACTCGTATTTAGCTCTTTTCGAAACAAGTTGCTCGTCAAGTGTTGAGACATATTTGATTTCTATTCAACAAATAACCTTTCGGTAGCAAAGAGTATGTTATTCATTTACGAAAAACAGAAAGATGCCAAATATTATCGCGGTAGCTGTAATTGCCAATATTAACTTCAGATTCTGGCTTAAGAATCTTGTCACATAGGAATCGTTCACATCTTTTGGGTAACTCAATTCCTATATATTTAGAGCATAAAATACCTATTAACACTTACATAATACAAAATACTTGATATACTTAATATTTCTCTATGTAACGATATTGATGTCCGTTGCTCATATTCCTGTAACTAATTTATTACTTGTTGACCAAAATTTTATTGGCAATGGATCTCAGCTTGACAGAACAAATTAGTAGTTTTATAAGATCGTTACCAAATGTCGAGCGAAAACATGATCCTATGAGCGAAGAAGCTTATTTCTATGGTCTGAGAAATTTTGCCCATTTTCATGGGTCACAACATATTGATATCAGGCTTTCAAAACCTCAACAAGAAGAAGCCTTGCGGACACATATGGCTATGCCACACCAGTATGCTCCGCAAGCCGGATGGGTTTCATGCATATTGGAAACTAAAGAGCAGGCAGACAATACAAAGCGATTGATAAAACAAGCATATGATACTTGCGTATCTCTGAAGACTTCACATAAACCAGCAAACTAGTTTTCAATTGGGAATTGTAATGAATTGCTTTAATTGTTACACCGACTTTCATCCAACGCGCTACTCAGATTGTCGCACCAAATTACTATTATGTTAATGAGAATAATATTATTATTGATGTATCATGAATATAATGAGTTTGTCAGTTTCATATCGAAAAATACTGGTGGCAATAGATGGATCTCAGGCGTCATCCCGTGCGGCTGAACACGCCATTAACTTGGCTCAAAGGTACAAAGCCTCTCTCATTATTCTTCATGTTTTGCATTTGAAAACGTTGAGGCAAATATCATCATCGTTTATAACTGCGCCCACATTCGGATTGGAAGAGGCAAAAGAACTAAAAGCAAGGGCAAAGAAATGGACAGAGAATATTAACAAAAAAGCTAAGACCAATGGCTTGGTTTCAAAAACAAAAATCATCGAGGATACAACATCAATTGTGGGTTCTATTGTAGAATCCGCTGAAGAGGAAGGGGTAGATCTGATAGTAGTCGGTACCAGGGGCAAAACAGGTTTTAGAAGGTTGTTACTCGGAAGTGTGGCGCAAGGAGTATTGGCCTATGCTCATTGTCCAGTACTAGCAGTCAGATAATCAGTTAGATTCAATATGCTATTATCTGCAAAAGTAACCATCTTACACTCAAAAGAAAAACCAGCGCAAATGATTGCGAATAAGCTATAACTATTGACCCATAATTCTAATTAAATGGAGATCCTTTCAATCGTCTTCATGACGATATCCCACGGAGTAACAATAGATTTGTCCAATAGTACACAGGGAGTATTAATATCCATCAATAATTCAGCCGCTTTGCTTACAGTTGTAGAATCACTCACCCTCATTGCAGGTAACTTATCGAGGAGATCAATTTCAACTGCCTGTATTCCCAAACTATTCATATCCATAATTTTCCTACCATTTTGACTAAAAAGAAATTCCAGAATTTTTCTATCATTTATAATGCCGTAGCCGTTGTCAGATTCTACAATGATATTTCTTATTTTCTTTTGAAACATTAGATTCAAGGCAACTTTGAGATTAGTCCTTTTAGATGATAGGACTAATTGTGAAGCAATATCCTTTAATGTTGCATGAAAAGTGGTTGCCATTATTACAGGCAAAACATCCCTTACGCAGAGAGATGCTACAAGCGAGCCAGATTTAGTTATTGGTATAAAAGCAAAAGAAGTCTGATTGAAAATATCTATGGCTCTGCTCAACGGGTAATCCATCTCAAGAGAGATTTCAGAACTATCCATTATCTGTAAAGCAGTTTTCTTCAGCCAATCTGGGTATTTGGAATTTATAATGGTAAGCAAGATTTGTTTGCTACCAATCTTACCAATTGGTTTTTCTCCTTCTAAGACGACTAATCCGTCTACATATATCTGTGGCCCTATTGCCATAAAAGGTGCAATCTGCATCAAAGTAGTATTAGGAAGAACCGACAGATACGGTCGCTTGAATATTTGTGGGACCGAATCTCTTATAGCGATATCAATCACTCTTGACAACGAATCTAGTTATAACATTCTTTCTTTAATGAACTTATTCATCATAAATTTGTAAAATTGAAACAATCAATATGACCAGTAGGATATGATTAAAACAATTATCAATCGAAGTGAAGTCATTTGTAATGAATCGTTCAGGATATCTCCCTTGTAATGAAATAAGGTTTCGAAATTGAGATTCCAATATGCAAATGGACTGCATTTCTTTAATTTGGAGTGATTAAACTAAATTATTAATTTCTCGGGGTCCTAAAGATTCTTTGCGGTGGTTTGTTTAGTCCAATTTAATAGCCACAAATACTTCTCTCTACTAATAGGATCGAGTCTCTCTATTCTAAGCTTGCATTCCGATTTTAAATCATCTATCTCTAACTTGACCCCTATGCTGGAAAAATTATCATTGAATTCTGAAATATGGTTCTGCAAAGATTCAATACTATCTATTATTACTAATCCAGGTTTGACCCTAGGACCTCCATGAAAAATAAGATTTTTCATAAAATTAGCTACACTAATACTAAGGCTATTGATTAAGTAGGTTCTTGCTAGATCACCGTACAAATTCGACATAATATCTATTCCACACATAAAAAAATCAAAAAAACTTTTGAAATCTATATTGCCATTATCATTGGTTGTTAACTCGAATCCCATTAAAATTAACAACAAACGTTCAGTGTGACAAGGATATACCAAAAAATCGGGATCAATTTCAGACAGATATGTCGTAAACTTGTCGAATATCCATTTGTCTCCATATTCTTTGAGCTTTATAGCTACAGATAATATAAGATCATTCTCAGGAGGATCATTCTCAGGAGGCATGATCATATCCTTTGTCTTTCCTACAGTAGATAACGTTGGATTTGATTGAGAGATACTACCTTCAAAGACTTCACAGTATTTCTGTAGAATTTCTTCGATTACTACTTGAGAACAACTCATAATCTTTTCGTTTCTAACCCTGTAAACCGAGTACCCTAGTTTTTCTAGAGTCCGCTGGCGTATTCTATCTGGACTCTTACGATAATCTAAGTCATGTACACCTCCATCCACTTCTACGATAAGCCTACGCCTGATAATGAAATCCGGTGTATACCATATGCATGCGGAAAGTCTAATCGGAGGATTCGCTTGAAATTCAATTCCATTTTTCTTTAATGCTAGAGCCAAAAGTCTTTCGGATTTGGTCCTTGTTCCAAATTGCCTATACTTGCGCCATTTACCCGA
>JAATVN010000151.1 GCA_014523595.1 Nitrososphaerales archaeon TH5888
GCAAAAGAAATAGCAGAAAAATACGATACAAAATTTTATTCTTCTATAAAGGATCTTTTTTCTAACGAACGAGGATTGGATGCCTGTCTAGTATGTACACCTACTAAATCACATCTGTCAGTAGTAAAGGAGGTAATTCAAAATGGTTGCCATGCATTTGTGGAAAAACCTCTTTCATTTTCATCAAGGGAATGTGAAGAGATGACTGAATTGGCAGACAAAGCCAAGGTGAACTTGACATGCGGATATGTCGAAAGATTTAATCCTGCTGTTCAGGATTTGAAGAATATAATTCAACAACAGGCATACGGTGATCTTTTGATGATGGAGTTCCACAGGGAAAACAGAATGCCTCTACATATCAAGGATGTGGGCGTAATTTATGATACATCAGTTCACGACATCGATACTGCAATGTTTCTTTTCGGCAAGGGTCCAAAAATGGTCTTTGCTAGAGCGGGAAAAAAATTTCATTTGTTCGAAGATTTCGCAACAATAATGCTGGGATTTGAAGATCAAAAGGTTGCGATAATTGCATCTAATTGGGTGACTCCAAGGAAGGTTAGAACATTCTCTGCCGTATGTACGGAAGGTACTGTAAACGGTGATTTTATTACGCAAGAGATAAGAATTGATCATGGTGACGCAACCATTATTCCCAGAAGACAACAGTTTCAGGAACCTCTTGTGTTAGAATTACAGAGTTTTGTTGAAGTAATAGAAGGTAGGAGGAAACAGCCAGTTGTTACCTCTGTGGAAGCCACAAATGTGACAAAAGTTGCTGAAGCAGCACTTCTTTCGAGTGAAACAGGTTCACCAATTTATTTGGAATTGAGATCAAATAATAAGATGTGGAAACCATGAAGTAACCATGAGACGATCTATGCTAGACATCCTGGCATGTCCTATAGATAAGTACTATCCATTGGAATTGATTGAAATTGATACTACTGAAGATAAAATTATTAATGAAAATGTGATAAAAGAGGGAGTACTTTTTTGTTCGCAGTGTTCAAGGTTTTATCCTATTATTGAAGAAATTCCTGTTATGTTGCCAGATGAGCTACGTGACAAAGAAAAAGATATTCAGTTTTTACAGAAATGGCAGGAAAAAATTCCCAGCAAAATTATTAAAAATGGAAATCCTTGGCATCTGTAAAGGGATTTGAGAATCGTGAAGGAACTATAAATTGGATATAGATATAGCATGATATTAGATATAGGAGAAGGTAAAATATGGAAATGAATAGTAATAATTTGATAAACTTTATTTCAGAAACTGCGAAAATAGGAAAGAACGTAAAGATTTGGCACTTCAGCTACATTGGTAACAATAGTGAGATAGGGGACAATGTGTCTATTGGTTCACTTGTGCATATAGATTATAATGTAAAAATAGGAGACAATACAAGAATTGAGGGATCTGTATATATTCCGCCGTTAACTACCATTGGAAAAAATGTATTCATAGGACCTTGCGCGACATTTACAAATGATCCTTATCCAATGAGTCCGAAAATGACAGGAGTTGTAGTAGAGGATGGTGCGATAGTTGGAGGGAGAGCTGTATTTAAGGCCGGGATAACGATTGGAAAAAACAGTGTAATTGCAATGGGAGCCGTAGTAACAAAGGATGTGCCCCCTAATGTTGTTGTAATGGGCCACCCGGCAACGGTAAGATATTCAAGAGAGGAATATGATCAAAAGAAGAAGAATTGGAATTCCTAGGTCTTGTAATCATTTACGTAATCAAAAATAATAATTCTTGATTCATATCATTCGATATTCATGACTTCTGTCCAACAATCATTGCAGAAATCCTCATCATTTACAATTTTTCGTTGAAGATTTACATCTTTTTCGTCATATATTTTGAGACACATAACACAAATAGACATTGTATAATATACGTCCTTTTGACATATTAACATTGTGTAAAAATTTTATGATATTTGTTTGTTTTCTAACTTATTATTCATATAATAGGAAATTGGTAATTATTTGCTTTTAATTTATATTAAAAACGGTATAAAGTTTTATTAATATTCTGAATATAAAACTTTATAAGAAAAATGCATACTTTGCTTTTAAAGTTTACCAATAAATTAAGTTAGCATATCATGAGGGCAAAATTTCTTTCAAGCACCTTAACGACGAGATGGGATTTATTGCTCCATAATATCAATGATACTTAACTAGTTGTCTTTATAAATAGTCTAGATTGAACTTGTTCTTGGGACAATACCGGTTTAATGTTGCATGTTTGCTAACAATAGAATTGTAAGTATAATAGATGATGACCCGAGTACAACTCTGTTTTTTAGCGAAGCATTAAAAGGGTTCACCGGAATCACTGTAGTTGATTTTACAGATCCTATTTTGGCCCTAAAACATTTTCAAAAGTATGATTATGCCTATGTCTTAGTAATATGTGATTTTAAAATGGCTGGTATGGATGGTATGAGATTGTTGAAAAATATAAAAGAATCCAATCGATTTGTAAGAACGATATTAATAACCGCGGCATTTAGAATGGATGATAATTTACTTCGGGAATATACTAAAAAGAAAATCATAGATGGATTCGTTCAGAAGCCAATAGCCTTACACGATTTTCTCAAAGAAGTAGATACGCAATTGAGTTATTACGAAAACCAAAAGAAATTTGTTCCTATCGGCTAGAAGCATATAAAATATTAACAAAAATTAATTTGGATCAGAAACTCAGTTAAGCCAAGTTCTTATAGGTTATAACTTAATGTGGTTTGAATTTAACTACCATCATACATAATACCTGGTGGGGAATTCTACGCTTTCCAGTCCCACCGGTATTAAATTATTATATAATTTGTTGTGCTTGTACACCTAACGCAACCGTCGAACGTTTGCTGGTGGGTTACCGCTTCCAACTCCACCCACCGGCGATTTCTAACCTTTAATTAACTTGTATCACAGATTATGACATGGAATCAACTACGGCCTTGATGTTTGTTGTCCTAGGCGCATCAATGGGTCTATTTGGCATGGTCCTATTAGTTATGATCAAAACCTTCCAAGAGGTAAAATCAAAGATGGCATAGTATTGAATTTGTTTCTATCTGCAAGAATCGTATAATCCCTTCCCCTCTTGGTGTATTATGTTTTAAATTCAATATATTATCATAAGAAATTATGGGCCGAACTGTACCTTCATACAGAATTGCAGCAGAACGAGAAAAAAGCAAATGGAAATCATTTAGACAATCATTAGATAAAAGCGAGAGAAAAAAGTTTGATGAAATGTTTTCTTATTCAAGATTGTATAATGTTGCTGGTAGTAATGTCTGCAGAGCTGTTTTGATTCATCCAATCCTTATGTCTATTATTTTTGAAAATTACAAGCAACTCAATGAATTAGAAGCGGCCATTAAAAAGTAAATTTCTTATTTCCCGTTTCATCATAATTAAATTTCTTCTTTTAATAGGTCTGATGGGAGGGAAGGGTGATTTTTGTATCCAAACCCGCCTTCTCATCCGGCTTCTTTAGTTAGCGATAAGCTGTAGTTATGATAAATAAGCTAAAGATTATGATTTATCATAAACATTGTTTACTAGACCTTATATTCGTTGGTGACGTAATTATTAGTGTTAGTGTTGGTGGAATCAAAACAAATTACTGTTAGTGAAGTCGGTGTACCGATGTACGGTAGTACCACGGCCTTGCGACAATTATTACGATCCGAAGGTAATGAGGCGCATGTAGTAAGAATCTCGCCCAAAGGTTATACCCTAGTAAATGGGGTGGATTATTGTTACGTTGGATTAAAATCTAAGGATGGAACTGACTATTCGGTGCAAGCATACGGAAAAGAGGCTATAGAACTTTATGAATATGCCGTTAACTTACGTTACTGATAAGTCAATAATTCCTAGCATGGCAGACTCTGTAATAATGTACGAAATTGTCAGTGGAACCTTTCTTATATTGGCAAGTATCCTAATCACAACCAGGTACAAGTATCGAGCCCAAAGGCAGGCTAAAGATTTCCTGAATTCCAAACCAAAAATCGATTGGATGAAAATTACAAGCAAAACTAGGTAACTACTCTAACAGTATTACCTTTGCGTAATTCTGTTTCTATATTAGCATCGTCTTTAATTTAATTTATCAATATCTTTCTCACTCCTACCTTCTGATACTCGTTTACTATCATTTAGGCAAGTGTCACAATAAAGTTCGATTAAGACCCCATCTCCTATATCATAGATTAATTTGTGGGTAGCAAGAGCATAACAGCGAATACATGGCCCTGAGCCGTACTTCCTCATCAATGGATATCTATATTTATCAGATTTTAATTTTAATTCACTATGGATTAGTTCGATATCGATATTTAGTTTTTCTATTTTTGGTTTTGTTGTCATCTTCTTTTCTTTCTCTTTATTATCGAGGAGTTTGATTCATCGGCACTAACAGGAGGCGTTTCCTCATGATAGTAAAGTAATCTTCCGTCCCCTATCTCTTTCTGTATATCTTCTGGTATCACTTGTTCATGCTTTGATTTACGTTTACGACCTGATACTATCTTTGTTTCTGTCCTTTCAATACTGGATTTTATTTGCTGATCTATATTGGTATCTTTTATTAAGTAAGTGGTTCCGCAGATTAATTTATATTTATAAAAAATTACTAATCAACACCATATGGTCCCTAATCTGCCACAATGGGGAATCAATCCTGTTCCTACAAAACATAGAATTCTTGGAGGTTTCGACTATTTCATTTTGTGGTCTAGTCTTGGTGTTGGCTTACTAGTTTTTTCTGCGGGATCCTTTTTATCCGAGACTCCTTTTTACCATGCATTACTCGCAATCATAACCGGTTCAATTGCAGGTTCCGTACTGTTGTCAATGGCAGGGAAAATAGGAAGCGATTATGCAGTACCATCTCTTATCGGAATACGACCGGCTTTTGGATTGTACGGGTCATATCTTGCCGCTGTACTAAATATAATACAACTTATTGGCTGGACTACATTTGAAATTTTGATACTTTCAAAGGCAGCTGAACAATTAACAAATTTGCATGTTACATTTGTATGGAACATTATCTTTGGAGTAATTATTGCCTTGCTTGGTATATTTGGGCCTTTGTTCTTGGTAAAACAGTGGTTATCAAAGTTTGCAATATGGATAGTTTACGCTTCTTCAGCAATAATCTTAGTTACTTTACTATTTCAAAATCTTCCAAATGTTATGTCCGGAGAAGGTAAAGATACTTCATTTTTTGTTGCGTTAGATATTGTGATTGCTATGCCTATCTCCTGGATGCCTCTTGTTTCAGATTATAACAGATTTGCAAAGACAAGTAAGGGTGCCTTTATAGGCACTTTAATTGGATTTTCAATTACAAATATCATTTTTTATGTTGGAGGATTATTATTTGGAGTTGGAGACATTTCATCCATCATCATA
>JAATVN010000152.1 GCA_014523595.1 Nitrososphaerales archaeon TH5888
ATTTTTTTGCGACTTCCTTACTAATTTTAGAAAACATGGTATCTCCAACTCTCATAACATTTGATTTGTGAACACAAACTACGCTTTTTTTAGCGTCTCTTCTCAAGGCCTCTTCAAAGGCATACTCTGCAATTTTTCTTGACGCCTCTGCGGTTGTTAGTCTTAAGCCTATGACTGCTTCATCTCCAATCTGAAATTCCCATCCCAAATAGAGATCTTCCGTGTTTTCTCGGACAACTACTAAATCCACCGATGGATGAAGAGATTTTACATTTGGATATGATTTTGCCGGTCTAATATTGGCATATAGATCGAAATATCGCCTTAGTACTAGTATTACTTCTGCCGCATGTTCCCCTACAGGTGCCTTGAGACAAACATCTGATTTTTTTATGTTCTCAAATGAAAAATCCGGGAGTGCCATATTGTACTTTACCAATGCATTATCTCCTGCCTCTACATTAACTATATCAAACTTTATGCCAGAGTATTCACTGATACTGTCAAGTAACATTTGACCTGAGTTAGCAAGATCAGGACCAATTCCGTCGCCATTAACTAATGAAATACTATATTTCGTCAATACTCATGACCTTGAGCTAAACAGATTTTAATTTTTTGAATACAGTACTTTTCTCAACATGAGTTTGTTTACTGCGTCTATCATTGCTTCTACCGATGCAACCACCACGTCTTCGCCTGATTTTCTGGAAGATACAACGTTACCATCTAGATCCTCCGCCTTTATAGTAACTTCAGCCATTGCGTCTGATCCCCCTGTTATAGATCCAAGTCGATATTCTCTTATGCGAATATTTGCCATATCTACTGCAATTTTTTGTATGGCTTTAAGTGCCGCATCTACAGGACCAACCCCGGTTTCTGATGCAACCAAGTCTTTCCCATGGGTATTCAATCTTATAACTGCCGTCGGAATGATATTCATGCCAGTAATAATATGAAAATCATAAAGTTTGAATTTCTCCTCGAATTTAGAATTGCCCATTACTTCGCTTGCAATTGACAAAAGTTGTGAAGTAGTAATAGACTTCCCTTTATCAGCGATGTCCTTCTGCTTTTCAATTATTTTATGTAATTGTTCCTCTGTAGGTTCGATTCCAAAATCAGTTAAAATTGCACGAATTCCATGAGTTCCTGCATGCTTTCCTGCCTGAAGCCATCTTTTTCTACCAACCAATTCGGGACTTATTGGTTCGTATGTAAGTGGATTATTTATGATTCCATGAGTATGAATTCCTGATTCGTGACCAAAAGCGTTTTCTCCGATAATAGCCTTGTTTGGTTGAACTATAACACCCATTGTATTTGAAACAAACTTTGAAATTTCATACAGCAAATTTACTTTTATACTATGTCTTTTAGAATACAGACACTGCAAAGCCATAACAAATTCTTCCAATGAAGCATTTCCTGCTCTTTCACCAATTCCGTTAATGGTAACATGTGCACAAGATGCTCCTGCATTTATTGCCGCTATAGAATTTGCAACAGCAAGACCAAAATCATCATGACAATGTACACTAATTGGAGTGTTCATTTTTGATCTTATTTCCTGAACTAGTGAAGTAAAATACTCTGGTGTCGAATATCCAACGGTATCTGGAATATCTATTCTATCTGCACCCGAATCAGTTACTGCCTTAAAGACATCAATAAGAAATTTTCTATCAGATCTTGTTGCGTCTTCCGCGGAAAATTCGACTTTTAATCCATGCATCTTTGCATATTCTACGGCCCATAGTGCTTTTTCCAAAACCTGCTCCCGTGACATTTTTAGTTTGTATTGCATATGAATATCAGAAGTGGCAATAAATGTATGAACATAATCTACACCGCAATCCATAGCTGAATCTATGTCTGATTGAACAGTTCTAGCCAAGGCACAGACTTCTGTGTCCAGTTTCTGTCTTACAATGCTCTTTATTCCTTCCTTTTCGCCGTCAGATACCACTGGGAATCCAGCTTCGATTGTGTCTACACCCAGTTCAGACAGTTTTATTGCAATGTTGAGTTTTTGTTCTGGTGTTATAGAAACACCTGGTGTCTGCTCACCATCTCTTAATGTTGTATCAAATATCCTTACTTTTTGAGATTCCATGAATTACTCTCCTCTCTGAAGAGCGGATACACCCGTCCTAGCCATTTCTACTATATCATATTGTATGATTAGATTCTTAAATGCATCTATTTTATCTGGAGTTCCAATTACTTCCACGGTCACAGACTCCTTTCCTATATCCAAGATATTTGCTCTAAACACGTTGGCAAAATTAATGATTTCATTCCTATTTGTAAAGTCTTTGGCTCTTATCTTTATCAATGCTAACTCTCTATAAACAGTATTATTGATGTCAAGGACCTCTACTTCAACAATATCAATAAGTTTTCTCAATTGTTTAACTAGTTGATCAAGAATAGCTTCGTCTATCCTTGTTGTTATTGTCATTCTAGACAAGTCCGGTTTTTCGGTAATCCCTACTGTAATACTCTCTATATTGAAATTTCTTGCACGAAAGAGATTGGTAATGCGAAATAACACACCTGGTTTGTTTTCAACTAGGGATGAAATGATATACAGTGGTTTACTTTTCAATTCTCTAGAGCTCATGTGCTATGCACCTGTTATCATATCCTTAAGTCCGGTACCGGGAGCAACAAATGGATAGACGTCTTCTTCCGGATCGATCCTAATGTCAATTACAGTTGCAACCTCTGTTTTAAGTGCGCTTTTTATTGCTTTTTCTAGCTCGTCCATTGATTGGACGCTAAAGCCGCTTGCTCCATATGCTTCTGCAATCTTGACATAATCAGGACAACTTTTTTGATGTACCCCCATATATCGTCTATCATAAAAAGTTCTCTGCCACTGTGCAACCATACCCAACATATCATTGTTCAACAAGAATACTATTACCGGTAAATTCTCTAATACAGAAACTGCCAATGAATTTTCAGTCATGTTAAATGAACCATCACCAGCAACGTCTACAACGTGGACATCTGGTCTAGCAGCCTTTGCGCCTATTGATGCGGGAAATCCAAATCCCATTGTTCCCAATCCAGTGGAGCTAAAGAAGGTCCCAGGGGAGATAACATCAAAGTGCAATGAAGTCCACATTTGACACTGTCCCACTTCCGTTGTTACTATCGATTCAGCAGGCAGCAGCTCTCTCAATTTTTTCAGTGCTTTTCTGGCAGTCACCTCTCTAGGGTAATCTTTGATATTTTGCGAAAAATAATCTATTAGCTCTCTTCTTCTTTTAAGCCAAGGGTTCTCGGTGTTTTTCTTGACAGCCACTTTTGATAACATTTTAGCCATAGTTCTAAGTGCTGACTTTACATCACCAACGATGGCAATGTCTACTGATTTGTTTTTCCCTATTTCAGCTGGGTCTATATCAAGATGTATGATATTCATTCCTTTACCAAATTCATCAAACCTTCCTACAGAACGATCTGAAAATCTAGCGCCTACAGCAAGTATGCAATCTGCTTCAAGTATGATTCTGTTTGCTTCTGCGTGTCCATGCATCCCTATTGGACCCATTGCCAGAGGGTGGTTTTCAGGAAAAGCTCCCTTCCCCTTAAATGTAGTAACAACAGGTGCCATAATTAATTCAGCTACTGCTTGAAGTTCTGAGAAAGCTCCGGACAAAATAACTCCACCGCCCGCCATGATGATTGGCTGCTGCGCAGAAACTAAGAGTTCAACTGCTTTTCCAACATTAGATAGGTCGGGATCAACTATTGGTTTGTATCCCCTCACTTTAATGAGATCTGGAAATGGTATTTCAGTAACATCTTGCTGTACATCTTTTGGAATATCAATTAGAACTGGTCCTGGTCTACCACTTTCTGCGATATAGAACGACTTTTTTACAACTTCCGGGATTTCCGTTGCGTATCTGGGCTGAAAAGCATATTTTGTGCATGGATTAGCAACACCAATAATATCTGTTTCTTGAAATGCATCTTTTCCTATCATATTCAATGGTACTTGACCAGTTATCGCAATTAGAGGAGAAGAATCTGCATAAGCTGTGGCTATACCGGTAATTAGGTTTGTTGCACCTGGCCCAGATGTTGCTAGACACACTCCAGCTTTCCTTTTTATTCTGGCATAACCATCAGCCATATGAGCAGCAGACTGTTCATGTCTTACCAAAACGTGCCTAAATTTAGCGTCAACCAACGCATCATAAATTGGCAAATTTGCCCCACCTGGAAGTCCGAAAACTATGTCAACACCCTCTTTCTCCAGGGAATTCATAAGTGCTTTAGCACCACTCATTTCAGACATTGTACGAATATTCATTGATACTTCATATATATACTCGTTGTCAATTCATCCAGGGATATAGGATGAGTTATCCGTCTTGGCTTTCCGAATAAACGAACGAAGATTTATCACCATAATCTGAAATTCAGGTGTCTTGTAAAGATTAAAGTACACATTAATAGTTCCTTTTAACCACATGAGTTCAGGTAACAAGAACCATCAATTTTTTAATGATAGCAAGTACGTCGCACTTTCTCAGGATTTTTTTAAGAAATACATTTCTAAAGGAAGTACTATCGGATTAGGGAGCGGAAGCACAGTAGAGAAAATTGTCCGAAATTTTGGACTATTGGAATATAAAGATACATTGGAATTTGTTGTTACATCTCTTCAAATAAGAATCGTTTCTGAATGCATAGGGTTAAAGATAATTGATCAAAAAGATGGAAATATTGATGTTGTCTTGGATGGAGCTGATCAGATAGATTCCGGTTTTAACATGATAAAGGGCGGTGGTGGAGCTCTGCTGAAGGAGAAGATATTGATTTCATCGGCAAAAAAATTTGTTGTTTTCGCTCAGGCTAACAAATTTGTAGATAAATTTAGCATGGCGATTCCTATAGAGGTTACTCCGTTTGGAAGGATCTTTGTGATGAGACAGCTAGAGAAAATCGGAGGTTTACCAAGGATGCGTATGTTAGATAAAGGCTATCCATTCGTAACTGAGAATGGCAATATAATTTACGATACTTTATTACCAAAGTATGATAACATCAAGGAGACTGAGAAGGATCTGAAAAATATACCGGGTGTTATTGAAGTAGGACTATTTACGAATCATGCTGATTCTTATTATAAGATACACAGCGAAAATGATTTTGAATCAATAATACCTAGTCTGTAGTAGAGAATCATCTGAATGATTATTAAATTGCGCTTCTAGTATAATATAGCACTGATCTGAACGATACCACTCATTTTTGCCGAGTCAGACAAATTTTTCATATCTTCTTTCAGCTGATATCGCAAAGTCAAAAGGATTTAATGAAATTCCGCAACTCTTGCATGTACTGTTTATCGGCTTCAACATATCACGGACAGATTTCAGGTTTGAAATTCTATTGTTTAAGCTCCCACATTTGTTGCAAACCAATTCAATATTGTAATATGACAACATGAAATTACATACAGTACCAAATATCTAATGTTAGGTTAATTAGTTATGACTAGAGAAACTAATTCATGTAACAATTTTTTAGTTACAATATGCTACTTTTTTAAATATTTTCTAGGCTTTCTTGAAAAGATGCTCTTGCAACCCTCACAGCAAAAATAGTATTTCCTGCCATTATACTCATGAATGGTCGCTAGGTCCTCATCCATTTCTATTCCACATACAGGATCAACCGGCATTAAGCTCTAGTATATTGTGTTTCTATTTATACTGTGTTCCCCAAAAGCATTCACTGTGTTTGAGTTCAATATTAGACATAAAATAAACCCTAAAGAAAAGTTTATGAATTCTTAAATAATAGTGTCTGTCACATATATTTTCGTAATAATTTTAAAATATTTATTGAGAAAGGCATAAATAATTTAATAACTTAAAATTTTCGTTGATAGGTGAGACACAGCTCCGCGCAAGGAGAACAAGAATGAAAATTTTACAAGCGATTCTAGATAGCAACGGGGCGGCGGGGTTCTCTGAAATAAAATATGCCACAGACTTGTCCACAGGTTCCATATACTATCATCTTGGAAGAATGGTTCGATATGTCATAAAAAAATCGAAGCAGTACCATATTACAAATGAAGGTATAGAATTATTACGTGAGCACAATGCAGCGAGTACAATGAAATAGACATTTACTTTGATAGCCAAATTTTTATGCGTAACACGCGGATCTTTTTATCGTATCTTGTCATTGTCCCACACGGAGACGATATTAAAAAGCAAATTAAAGAATGTCGTTAGTAAGTATCTGGATAACTCGTTACTCTTGTCAGGTGGCTTAGATAGTAGTATCTTGTGCTATTTGATGAGGCCTAAATTGAGCATTGTAACATCTTTGAATGTTGATTCACAGGATCTAAAGTATGCAAAGAATGTCGCAAAAAAATATAGTGATAATCATGTTGAATGTATTGTAGATTTTCATGACATTGTTAGCATAGTTCCTAAGATAATTAAAACATTCAAAACTTTTGATCCACTGGAAATAAGAAATTCTTCAGTTATTTTTTTTGGTGTAAGGGAGGCCAAGCAGAATGGTTTTGGAAGTATAGTTACTGGAGATGGGGCGGACGAATTATTTGCAGGATATAATTATCTTCAAAGATATTTCGCAGATCTAAAAAAATTACAGGCAATTTTAGATGACCTATGGAAAATAATGCGATTTTCATCAATAAAAATAGGAGAGGTATTGGGAATAAGAGTAAATACTCCATATTTGGAGAAGCCTCTCTATGACTTGGCTACTGCAATGGACATTTATGAAAAGGTAGGCGAACATGAGGACAAAAAGTGGGGAAAATTCATTTTAAGAAAGGCGTATGAAATGGAACTTGGCTCAATTGTATGGAGAAAGAAGATGGCATTGGAGCAAGGTTCCGGGTTTGATCAAATTTCAAGTAAATTTGGAGGTCTAATCGATGATGAAGAATATGCAAAGGAATCAAAAATTGTCGCACTTGACAAGGTGATAGTGCGAGATAAGGAGCATCTCTATTATTATAGAATTTACAAATCATTTTTTGGATGTCCTATAAAGGAGAAATGCAATTCACCTAGGTGTTCATTGTGTAGTGCGTGCTTAACATACCCCAAATATTGCTATACATGCGGTGCTTTTCCGCCTGTTTGAATTCCTTCTGTTCACACTGCATCAAACCGTAAACGTCTAAATATCTTTTTTTTAGGAAATAATCTATGGCTGGTATTGGAAGCAATCCATTTAAGAAATGCATAAACCCCTCATGTAACCTCACATATGAAATTAATAACAATATACTCGTCTGCAAATGCGGCTCATTTTTGGATATTATTTATCAATATAATTTTTCGCGGGAACTAATCCAGGTATTCTACCAACGTAGGAACCATGGTGAAAATATTTACAACGAAAGTGGAGTATGGAGATTTCGAGAACTAATTAATTTTGCCCATTTGGATACAGAAGATTTTGAACAATGCTCAAAGATCCTGGTTTCACTTGATGGGTCTGAAGGGAGGCAATCC
>JAATVN010000153.1 GCA_014523595.1 Nitrososphaerales archaeon TH5888
ATTAATTGAAGAAATGAATGCGGTAGAAGTTCGGAAAATCATAAATGAAAAAACCGTTGCGATTCTAGTGTTTGGAGCTTGTGAAAACCATGGAGATCATATGCCATTCGGATCAGATTTTATCTTCCCTGCCGAAATTGCAAAAAGGGTTGCTACTAACATTAGTAACGTTATTGTTCTTCCTGCGATTCCGTATGGAGTCAGTTTGCATCACGATAAATTTCAAATGACTATGAGTATTAATCCTGAAACTATGATAGGCATAATTTCTGATCTACTTTCAAGTCTTAATCAGAATCAGATAAGCCGCGTTCTCATAATAAATGGCCATGATGGAAATATTGGTCCGATAGAAATTGCAGCCAGATGTATCAAAAACAAACATCCTGAGATGACGATTGCATGTTTGGAATCTTGGTGGGTTTTAGTAGGCCAGTTAAAGAAAGATCTGTTTGAAGTTTGGAATGGACTTGGTCATGGTGGTGAAGCAGAAACTTCTGCAGTTCTTGCGGTTCGTCCAGATTTAGTAAACTTGGCCTCTGCTCCAAAGGATGTTATTCCAAGATTACCTGAGAATATTAGAATATTTTGGAAATTTGACGAATTAACTTCCACTGGAGCCACCGGTGCTCCTCAAAAAGCGAATATCAAAAAGGGCAACGAAATACTACGAACGCTAGAGGATATCTTGATTTCATTCATAAAAGAAATGGAATCATTAGATTGGAAATATGGTCTGTATTTGAAATAGTGGTTTTTCTTCAACCTATAGTTCATGCTAGATTGAATTCACATTAATATTGTCATCAATACATTTTTCTTGTTTTTGATTCTTGAATCAGAGATTACTTTAATGTATACAAAGAGAAATCACATTCTTCACAAAGATAATAGAGTCTGTCAAAGTCCGAGCATAAAGTCATGACATTATAGCATCTTGGACATCCTATTTCATGTTCAATAGTGTCGCTAACTGTTCTTTCCTCTTCATGTTGATTTCCGATTCCTATAATATATTGCGATTCCAATTCTGCTTTATTCATTCGCTTATTTCTCATTGATACTTTGTGTGAAGACACTTGTGAAAGTTCAAAATTATGATTTATAAGATATGTATAACTTGATAGAGAGGGGGAGGATAAAGATGAATTTCCTTCCCGTACCCAGATGCTATAAACATGACTAATCTGGATTATCCAATTCACAATGGGCAAAATAAAATATAATTGAGCCCATAATTGGATACATTTGACACTTAGAGATGACGCAATTAACCTTCATAGAATGTTGAAGGGAAAAATCGAAATACGAAGTAGGGTTTCATTAGACAATGCATCTGAAGAAAGGGGGACATTAGGACTAATTTATACTCCTGGAGTAGCATATGTTGCCTTAGAGATAAGTAATCACAAAAAATTAGCATATGATTACACGTCAAAATGGAATAATGTAGCAATAATATGTGATGGAACGAGAGTTCTAGGATTGGGCAATATTGGTCCAGAAGGTGCTTTGCCCGTAATGGAGGGAAAGTCTGTCTTATTCAAAGCACTAGGAGATATTAATGCAATTCCATTATGCATTAACACTCAAGACAAGGAAGAAATAATCAGATTTGTTAAATTAATACAACCTAATTTTGGTGCTATAAATATAGAGGATATCGAGTCACCGAAAGTGCTAGAAATTGTTGAAAGACTGAGTAAGGAAGTATCAATACCTGTTTTTCATGATGATCAACATGGTACTGCAATAATTACTCTTGCAGCACTCATAAATGCTCTCAAGTTAGTAAAAAAAGAACTTAGCAAGGTACGTGTTGTAATATCAGGTTCTGGCTCAGCTGGATATGGAATATTCAAGATTTTACAAACGGCAGGATGTAAAGACATTATTGTCACTGATACTAAAGGTGCAATATTTGATGGAAGAGTGGATATTGATGATCAGAACCCATACAAAAAAGACATAGCCAATAACACAAATATTGGAAAATTAAATGGGACTTTGCCGGAACTAATCAGTAAGTCAGATGTATTTATCGGGGTGTCTGGAAAAGCTGGTATTTTAAATAAGCAAATGATAGAATCCATGAATAAAGATGCAATAGTATTTGCCTTAAGTAATCCGGATCCTGAAATAGTCCCTAGTTTTGCGCTAAAGTATGGTGCAAAAATTGTTGCAACAGGTAGATCGGATTTTCCTAATCAAATTAACAATGCAGTAGTATTTCCGTCAGTATTTAGAGCGTTGCTGGATCTTCGAGTCAATAATATAAGTGAGTTTATGCTTGAATCTGTGGCGCATGCTATTGCGAGTATAGTTGAAGACATTCACCTTAGAAATGATTACATAATTCCAAAAGTTGATGACCCCAGAATACTGCCCATCGTTACAAAAACCATAAAGAAAGTCCTTAGCAGACATATTAAAAACAAAGTTGATTCTAAATCCATTACAAAAAATTAGTTTCAATAGCTGCATTTCCTGCGTTTCCACTCAGAAGACCAATTCTAGCACACATTTCTTGAATGAAGACTATGATTCACTAATAAAAGATCTGTTTTATTATGGTTATAATTATTTAATAACATAATATTACTTATTTGAACTATCATCCAGCTTCTGTATCATCATGTTTGTATTGTTCCAATTATTTAATTCAGTGTTATTCCAGTCTTCAAAGTGAATTACTTTAGAGAGTATCGTTCTTTTCAACCAACCAGCCCTTTCCAAATCTGGTCTAACTTCAAATTTATTTACATATCCCAAGCAAAGATATGCAATCGGTTTAACACGATTGGGTATCGCTAAAATCTTGCGTAAATCTTCAATTGAGAGTATACTTACCCAACCTACTCCAATTCCTTCGGCCCTTGCTGCTAACCACAAGTTCTGTATAGCACAACAAACACTATATTCACCGGTTTCTGGTATTGAGGTTCTTCCTAAAATAAATGGCCCAAACCTTTCAGGATCATATGTGACACAAATATTAATATCAGATTCTAGAATTCCCTCTAATTTTAGCCTGACATATTTATCTTGTCTATCTGAATCGTTATCAAGTAATGAAATAGATTTTTCTCGTTCCTGTGTAAAGGAATCTTTGACTTTTAATTTTGTGGTCTTATTCTTTATTAATATAAAATCCCAGGGCTGCGAGAAACCAACAGATGGAGCGTGATGAGCTGCATTCAAAATTTTAACAAGTACGTCATCTGGAATTTTTTTATCAATAAAATGAGATCTGACATCTCTTCTAGAAAAAACGGCCTTGTATAGACCCTCTTTTTCAGTCATTGTAAAAGAATCAAGATCGATAGACATTTTCTGTTGTCAGATCTTGGCTATGATTGTATATTTCGTCATAATAATAGTCATCCCATGTTGGATGTGACATGAAAATATGTTCATGACAGTCATCATTACCTTATTAACAAAACTGCACATGGCGAGTGATGTAAAATCTTGCTTGAGACGCTGCCCAGTATTAGTTCCTTAAACTTTCCCATACCTCTACT
This sequence comes from Nitrososphaerales archaeon TH5888, assembly GCA_014523595.1. Taxonomy (GTDB): domain Archaea; phylum Thermoproteota; class Nitrososphaeria; order Nitrososphaerales; family Nitrososphaeraceae; genus TA-21. The sequence goes on from JAATVN010000153.1 coordinate 3,525, forward strand.
TCCCATGATTAGAAGGTCAAATTTCTCTTTTGTGCTATAATTCAAAATTACGGAAGCAGGATTTCCCTGAAGAAGAAGAGTGTTTATAGTCAATCCTTTTTGAGTAGCAATCTCTGAACACTTTGATAGTATATCTTGATTTTCTTTTTTGTAGGCTTCTAGCAATTCACTTAACAGTTTTTCTGATTCTATATGAGTTATTGGAACTTGTTCCATTACGTGAACTACAGTAATATTTGAACCTAATTTTTCTGAAAGAAGTAATGCTGCATCTAAGGCTCTGTAGGAATTATCCGATCCATCAACAGGTACTAGTATATTTGTAAACAATAAAGATTATTATTTTACTTGTGTCTAATATATGTAACATCTATTGCCAATCTAGTTTCAGTTTTAAAATTTGACCTCCTATACCATAGATTGGTAAATGAAAAATAAGTCTGGATAATAGAAAGAAAGAAAGAAATTAAAAAAGTTGGACTACTTGTGGATCCTAATTTTCAATAGGCGTAATCTGAGTCTTCAAAGCATCTAAGTACTTCATAGTCTGCTAGATTATTTGAAAGATCTTGTCTATTTTCTATGCAACCTTGTGTTTCAATATCTTCTTGTTTGAAGATTTTCGAATCTTTGAATTCGTTCCAATCCATATCATCGTCATTATCCTTACCATTGTCAATATCTTTTACAAATTCCTCCATAGTGTCATCATCATCCCAGATATCGGCATATGCTTGTTCACTTGTTGCAACAACTAGGGCTCCAAACATAAAGGTCAACAATGAAGACAATAGAAAGATGGTTTTCATTGGTTGTTTCTTGCTCATTGCCTATGGGTTACGTTCATCATAAATAAATTAATACATTATAGTAATTTCATATAATGGCTATTTGAATTATAAATATCTTATATGTACACTGCTTTAATATAATTTATTTAATTTAGTTGTTATTTTATTGAAAAATCCTCTAAGGTTGGTTATCTATTTCTATAGAAAATTATACCTATTGTAACGGATATCTAAAATAATCTAATTACGTTTTATATATTTTCTAGATTTTCTAGGCAATTTGGATCAACAAAGTTACACTAGAAGTAAAACATATTGCACATGAAACCAGATTTATAAAAATATTGTCTGTTCAAGCTACACGTAGTTTATGAGAGGTGTGTAACAAATTATATCCCCTGCTACTTAACTCTTATTTTTATATACTCATAAGCATCTGTAGAATTTTCAAATGCGTACTGTACTTTTTGAAATTCTTCACGAAAATTAGATACAGAGCTAGCAACCGTCTTCGGATCTGACTTGTCTATTACTATTTGTTTGATAAGTGATGCAATTTCCTTCATGTCAGTTTCCTTCATCCCTAACCTAGTTACTTCAGGTACACCTATTCTAACTCCACTTGGATGCATATAATGTTTACCAGATTTGATATCACCTGGCAGGAGCTGTCTGTTAAGAATAATATTTGCTTTCTCCAATTCTTTTTCAATAGTCCCGCCATCTCCAAATTTGGAAACGTCTACAGCCAATTGATGTGATTCAGTGTATCCACGTTTTTCTCCTAAAACTGTAAAACCAAAATTTGCAAGTGATTCGGCAAGCGTTTTTGCGTTCCTTATAACCTGCTTTGCATATTCCTTTCCAAATTCTAATGACTCTGCTAAGGCTATAGCTTTACCTGCTACATGGTGGAGATGATGACTGCTTGTAATGCCTGGAAAAATCGCTTTCTTAATGTCGTCTGCATATTTTTCTAGTGAGACAATAATTCCTCCTTGTGGACCCCATAGAGTCTTGTGGGAGCTCATAGTCATAGAATCTGAGCCCTCTCCCATTGGATCTTGAAATTCTCCTCCTGCTATCAATCCGGCCACATGAGCCCCGTCATAATTAACGTAAATATTATTTTCATGCATAAAAGTTGCCAATTCTTTTACCGGATGAGGAAAAAGAAATAGACTTCCTCCAAACATCGCGATTGCAGGTTTCTTGCCATTTGCAATCATTTCAGTGACCTTTTTCTTGGTAGCGTCCACATCGATTGTCATATTTTCCTTTGAGAATGGATAATGTTCTATATCGAGTCCGTGCACAAGACCAGCAGTTCCAGAATGTTCTTTTTTACCATGAGATATATGTCCTCCGCTAGGAATGGATGCAGCTAGCATATGGTCTCCTGGATTAGAAAAAGCTGAGTATATTGCAAGATTTGCAACAACACCTGAAGTGGCCCTACAATCAGCAAATTCAGACTTGAACACCCTTTTAGCCAATTCATTGCATATCAGTTCTACTTCATCAATGTAAATACATCC
>JAATVN010000021.1 GCA_014523595.1 Nitrososphaerales archaeon TH5888
CACATTCAATCGTTGATGTATCCAATTCGGAGATTTTAGTGTAACAGGCCAATCTAGGAATCCCGTTAATTTTCATCCCACACGAACCACATGATGCCATCCTACAAGAATATCTGATGGCAACACTCGGATCGATGTAACTTTTTGCATACAATAATGCATCCAATACCGTAGTCCATCTTTTGTATGGCACTTCAAAATTGTCATAATGTGATCCTGTTTTTTGTCCCCTATTTTCTCTATATACTTTTAGTGTTATCGTCTCTTCGTTTTTATTCTCAGTATTACTCAATATTATAAATCACAATCCATTTGCCAATATTATTGTTCTAGTTCCAAAAGCAATGAGCGCAATCATTGCAGAAATGGTGACAACTGTAACCATATTTTCCCAGCGTTTGGTCTGTCTTAGTTCCAGCAATATTATTCTCATACCATTAAAACCATGAAGGGAAATCAATACAAGGATTGACTCGAGGATGAGAACATAAATGATATTCTTGTAATTTGCAATAATGTAATCGTATTCAAGACTCAATTCAAATGGAACTATGAGCCTCATGAGAATATGGATAGCAACCACAAAAATTGCAGCAATACCTGTAATGTAATGAATCTTCATTATCTGACTTTCTTTTAGCACTCTGTGACTTTCCATGATTACTCTCCAAACAAGATATTAAATCCATAGAACATTGCAGCGGCAGATAGAATCAGGGCAATCCAAATGCCAGACTTTTGTCTATAATTTAACGATGAAGGACTATAAGGATAGTCGGGTCTACTAGGAGTCCCCAATCCGATACCTGCATGAGTAAAGATTAGACGAATACCATTTGCGGAATGAAAAGTACTTGCGCCTATTACCATAATTAGGAACAGATGTCCCCACACTGTCTGAGTTAGTTCTAAGAATGATTCCCACGCATTTTGGCCATTAACTATCGTACTAGTTTCATACACATGTCCAATGAAGTATATCAGAAGAAAGACCCCTGTTAATCTCTGAAACCAATAGGAAATACGTTCCCATCCATATCTTGTTGGATTGAGCCATCCCTTTAATCCTTCCAAATTATTGCGACTTGGCTGTTCGATCTCTTTCATCAGTATTTTCTCTCTGCTGGGACATACCTTGTTAATGTTACCGGATGCCATGAAAATTGAGGTCCATCATCGTCCTTATAGTATGCTAATGTGTGCTTTAAGAAATTAAGATCATCTCTATTAGGATAGTCCGTCCTGGAATGTGCACCTCTTGATTCTCGCCTGTTCAATGCACCTACAATTATTAATTCTCCTATTCTCAATAATGAATCTATCTCCATTACATTAATGAAATTTGTGTTATATTCCTTTGCGCTATCATCAACGTGTTTCCAAGTTAATTTTCTAAGCTCTCTAACTTTATTTAGACCCTCAACGAGGTCATTTTCATTCCTAAAAATATATGCCTTAACATCCATCAAATCAGTAAACTCCTTTCTAACATCATACGGGTTTACCTGACCCCTTCCCCTGAAAATCCCATCAAATATTCTCTTTTCTTCTACCCGAATCTTGTTATCTGCTATGTTAAGCGTCATGTCTTTTTTCTTCTCTGCATAATCAGCTGCCAATCTTCCCGTTATACTTCCCCAGACTAAACATTCAGAAGTAGAATTTGCTCCAAGTCGATTTGCTCCATGAAGACTGTTACATGCAGCCTCACCCGCTGACCACAAGCCATTCATCTCCGTTTGACCGTCAATATTTGTGTGAATTCCACCCATCATGTAATGACATACTGGCCTTATCTCTATGGGTTCACTTATTATATCAACACCTGAGAATTTGATACCTATCTCTCTAATCCCGGCTAATCTCTCCTTTACTCGCTCTTCTCCCAAATGCGTGAGATCTAATTTGAGACAATCAACACCAGTTTCATGCTTAAATCCTCTTCCATTCTCGATTTCTTTTATCATTGATCTGGAAACTACGTCACGAGGAGCAAGTTCTAATTTTTCTGGTGCATAATTTTTCATAAATCTTTCACCCAGGTTATTAATAAGATAGCCTCCTTCTCCCCTGGCTCCTTCAGTTATAAGAATACCTGATGGAAGAATTCCTGTAGGGTGGAATTGAACAAATTCCATATCCTTTAGCGCCAGACCAGATCTGTAAGCCATATCCAGACCGTCAGGAGTAGAAGAATACGCATAAGTTGAAAAACTGTAAAGCCTGCCAGCTCCACCAGTGGCAATAATACCAGAGTTAGATTTGAAAACATTGAAGTTGCCACTTTTCATCTCTATCGCAGTAACACCGGCAAAGTTATTGTTCCCATCATCTAGGATTGAAGTACAAAACCATTCATTGTAAAAGTGAATGTTATTATATTTTAAACACGTATCATATAGTGTCTGCATTTCATAGAATCCGACTTTATCCTGTGCATATGTTGCCCTTGGGAAAGAATATCCTCCGAACTTCCTCTGATCAATCCTGCCGTCATCCCTTCTTGACCATGGCATTCCCCATTTGTCCAATTGATAAACTTCATTGGGTATTTCATGAGCATGTTTATCGGCAACATCCTGATCACAAAGAAAGTCACTACCTCTGATAGTATCATAAATATGGGATTCAATGTTGTCACCCTCATCAGAGAACAGGACTGCCGCAGTTCCACCTTCAGCTGAAACGGAGTGTGAGCGCATTACCTGAACTTTTGAAATAACTCCTATGTTCAGTCTCTCGTTTTTCATAGCACAGGAAATAGCAGCTCGTAATCCTGCCAAACCCGTGCCTATGATCAGGACATCATGTGAAATACGGTCTGTCAAATAATTATTGCAACCTCAACCATTATCCTTTACGTTGACGTCTGTATCTAGTAATAAATATATTATTCTTTTTTATTGGGAAAAAAATATAGAAATGAAATATGAAGGAAGACACAGTTTATTTGTGAGGAATCATTTTCATTAAAGATGACCCTGAATTGTACTGGCAAGGTTCTTTTGACAACCAATACTTCAGATGATGGCATTGCGGAAGTTGCAAAAAAGAAATTGATAGAAAATGGCATTAACGAGTCACAGATAATGTTAGGACATGACATTCAGGTGCTCGAAATAGATGATCTCTATGTTAGCTATGATCCACCGGATTTAGTTGTGCGAATCGTATATGATAAAAAGGAAAATGGTATGATAAAGATGAAAAATATCCGGATGATTAAGATTTAGCGAAAATATAGACAATTAAACGAATAACTAAATGGAAGAACTTTAAATTATCTGATCCAAGTATTTTGCAATTTCAGTAATACTTTGCTTTTTTTCCTTTAATCCGGTTTTGATCGTAACAATACCTTTTTTGAATTCGTCAAGGCTCACTATTATGATTGCGAACGCATTCTTTAAGGAAGCCTCATGAAACTGTTTACTGATTGTCCTTCCGTTTATATCATAATCAGTAGAGTATCCGAGATCTCTTAAAATTGAAACTACTTCTAACGCTTGTTTTTTTTCCTTCTTCGAGTCATATGCGACATAAATCAGTGGTTTTTTTAATATTTTAGTAGATTTGTCCTTAATTGCAGATAATATCCTTTCCACTCCTCCAGCAGCACCGGTCGCAAACAAGTCCTTTCTTCCAAACGCCTCTGTCAATTTGTCATATCTACCACCACCTACCAGTGAACCTACTTGTGAAGAAAGTTCTTTAGCTTCAAATACCATGCCGGAATAATAATCAAGACCGCGTACAATCCTAAAGTCAACCATCGTGTTTTTTACCCGTCTAGATTTAAGCGAATCAATCAATTCCTGTAGATTGGCTGACGATTTAAATTCCATTAACTTATCATTATCCAATATTTTATCTGGTCGATCGGTAACAGAAACAAATTTGATAAATTCTTGCAATTTGATAGAGTCGAGCTTTCCCGCATACTCGTTAATGATTTGATCTGAACTTTTTTTAGATAACTTATCAATAGCTCTCATCATCTCACTCTTCATAGAATTATTTGATATGCCTAGATATTTTGAGAGATACTCTTCTAATATTGATCTGTGATTTATCAAGATAACAAAATCAATTTTCAATTTACTCAAAAATGATGAAACAAAGTCTATCACTTCTGCGTCGGCATCTACATCCTCGGATCCAAATATTTCAACGTCCCATTGATGAAAATATCTATACCTGCCAAGTTGTGGCTCGTCATAACGCCAGACACCTCCAAATGATGATAATTTTGCTGGAAGTTTAAGATCTCTCCGCAAAGAAACAAATCTTGACAGTCCGATAGTTAGATCAAACCGTAATGCAATGTCTCTGCCTCCTTTATCTGTAAAACTATATGTATCTTGAATTATTGATGGCCCACTTTTCGCTTCAAGGGTAGATAATAGTTCCAAAGTTGATGGTTCAATTTGATTAAAATCAAAGATTTCTGCAGTTTCGATAAATTTGTCTCTGATAAAGGAAATATTTCTTAATTCCTCATATTGCAAATCCCTCATTCCTCTGGGAAGGTCTAACTTCACAATCATGAGGATCGTGTGTCATCATTTAGATTTTGCGATTAGTTATAATAAAACCTGGACAAAAACAAAGATTATTGTCTGGCGGTTTCAAATATCTTGAGCACATAACAGACGCATACATTGAGTCATGGGGCGACAGTTTGGAAGAAGCTTTTTCCTACGCCGCCACAGCTACAATTAATGTAATGTTTGAAATCAAAAATGTCAGAGGAACAAGCAAGACTGATTTCCAAGTAGAGGGGGAAGATTATCTAGAATTATTGTTCAACTGGCTAGAAAAAGTGCTTTTAGTTATTTCAATAGATAATCAAGTAATATCAAGTTTCGAAATAAAGATCTCCAAGCTGGATACAAAATATCGTCTAACTGGATGGGGAATGGCTGAATCAATAGATATGTCAAAACACAATTACAGGACTGAAATAAAGGGCGTCACCTATCATGAAATGGAAGTTCTCCAGGAAGATGGTCAATACAAAGTCAGATTCATGCTAGATCTCTAAGTAGAAACTAGATTCAAGATATTTTGATTAGAGACCTTTGATTCTAGTTGATTATCTAACAACTTTTGATTTTGAAAATCAGTGCATTACAAGATTTAAATATCAATTCCGATCATAAATTGTAACAATGAGTTCAAATCCCAATAAACCTGCACTAGTTGAATTGTCTGAAAAGAACTTTGACGAAGTTATCGGTGGTAATAAACCGGTTCTTGTTGATTTTTGGGCAACATGGTGTGGCCCATGTCAGTTCATGCTTCCAATCTTCGACAAGCTCGCAAAAAAATATGAAGAAA
>JAATVN010000154.1 GCA_014523595.1 Nitrososphaerales archaeon TH5888
CTTAAACAAATTGGAGAAAGATTATTTAACATACAAAACGAAACCATAAAGCAGAGACGTATAGACGCTCTATATTATAATTTGTTGGCTGGACTTGTTAGTAAATATGAACAACTTTTGACGGCGTTAGAACTGTCTGTAAATGAGTATCAGAGAAGATCTTTTGTACGCCCCTTCCCATCAATATTCGAAGGTATCGATATCCTATCTAGGCAAGTAATTATGTTGCGTAGACATTTTTGGCATGTGAGGAACATAATTAATTTTCTCCTGCACACGGAGAAGGACAAAGAGGATGTGAAATACATAGAAATGGTCTATGATGATATATCGCAATTGATTGACTTTGTTGAGTCATACGAAGGTACTATTAATTCTATTAGAGAATTATATGTTGCAAAAGTATCGCTCCAAATTAATGAAACTATGAGAATCCTTACCATATTTACAGTCATATTACTTCCACTTGCCTTAATTGCAGGAATATATGGTATGAATGGCATAGATCTAAAAAATATCACAGAAATACCACTAGGCTTTTTGGTTGTATTGGCAACGATGGCTTTCATGGTAGTTGGTTTCGTCCTGTTTTTCATAAAGAAACGTTGGATAGTACTAGGGAGAGACAATTCGGAGAAAGAATCAAAGTCAGTAAACAAATCTGCTGATTAGTAAAGGGAGACTAAATTAAAATCAATACTTAACATATTAAACGTAAAACATCCTATATACTGTAAGGTTCAATATTCCTTAAGTAATAATTGAGTGATAAGCCATAAAAATAGCAGTTTAAACTACTTGAAAAATGAGATTTCTAGTCCTTCCAGCATCGATAATTAATTTAGAATCCAGATTTCATCCAGCTAATCTTTATTTTCTCATCTGCAATATTCTTAGCTGATCTCAATTTATAATACTTGCGTTGGACAGAGAATAGCAAGCCGGTTAAGAAAACAAAACTCGCTACGACAATCTCATAAATTATTAATGAATCGGCCAATTCTATCAGATTAATTATACATAAATAAAAATCTAGGTTCCATTGTCAACAGACGTGTTTAATCTGGCTTTTTAAATGATAATAAATGCCTTGCAGTCCTAAATTTAGATTTTCAAATATTTAGTGATCTTACTAAACAGCATTGGTTTAAATCTTATTATGAGCTAGGAGTACAGGATGTCTTCACCCTACCAAGAAAAGACCCAGATGATTACTAACAGAAAGCAGTCAGACATCATCACTGATGTTATATCAAATGCCGAAAAAAACTTGAATATCTGCGGCGATTCTGCATTACCAGATTTCACACTTACTGGACGAATAAGAAAAGCTTTGCAACAAGCAAAGCTCAAGGGGATAAAAATTAGATATATAACAGAAATTACAAAGGACAATTTGAGTTCATGTAAAGAATTAATGAAGGTTGCCGAAGTCCGTCACTTAGACATGATTGTTGGAAATTTTTTAGTAAGTGATAAAGAGTATTTTGGGCAGTCCTCCGGAAATAATTTTTTATCAAATCAAATTTATAATGACGATCATGGAATGGTGGAGCAGCAGAATTACATCTTTGAAATTCTGTGGAATAACGCTATCGTTCAACATGATAAGATGTCGAGCATAGAGGTGGGAGTGGATCCGGAAGAAGTTAAAGTCTTGTCCGATCCTTACGAAATTCGTAGAACTTACTTAAATCTCATTAACTCTGCAAACTCTGAAATATCTCTGATAATAGCAACTCCAAAGGCACTGCAAAGAAATTACAGAGGAGGAATAATATCAATGTTAATTGAGGCCTCAGAAAAAAGGAACGTTAATGTCAATTTGGTAATTCCTACATATGAGAACGATAAAATACAAGATGATTTTCTGCACACTAAATCACTTGCTAAGAATTTTAGGTTTAGAATAAAATCAATAGTTCCAGCCACTACTCAGACCCATAAAATAAAGACTACGTTTTTGATAGTAGATAAAAAATCGGTATTCTTAATAGACGTAAAAGACGATAATAAAGATAATTTCATAGAAGCTGTTGGATATGCCACTTTCCATACTAGCAAATCACGTACCGAGTCTTATAATTTTATTTTTGATACTATTTGGAGACAGGCTGATTTGTATGAATCATTAAGGGAGGCAAACAAGAATCTCTTATACTCCTACCAGAAACTCGAGGAACATGACGCAATGGAGAAGGAATTTATCAATCTTGCTGCTCACGAATTAAGGACTCCTTCTCAATCGATTGTAGGTTATTCGGAGATGCTCAAAGTTCTCCCAGAAAGGAACAAACAATATGAGGAGGCAATATCGAGAAACGCTGAGAGACTATATTCACTTGTAACGAACATGCTTAGTATTGCTAGAATCGAATCTCAGACGATGAAACTTAACAAGACAATTTTTGATTTAAACATAAAAATCGATGATGTGATTAAAGATATTAGTCAGCAATTAGAATTACGAAGAGCCAACAAGGTTGGACTAGAGTTCAAACCGATTGGAAAAATCAATATTACAGCAGACAAAGAAAAAATATTTCAGGTGCTTGCAAACTTGTTAAATAACGCGTTAAAATTTACAAATCAAGGCACTATTATTATAACTGCAAAACAGAAAGAAAAAACAAATCAAGTCGTCATTATGATTAAGGATAACGGCCCTGGTATAGATCCAGAAATAATCCCTCATTTATTTACAAAGTTTAAGGCAAAGTCTGAGAAAGGTCTTGGTCTAGGACTATACATTTCAAAGAATATTATCGAAGCGCATCATGGTAAGATAGAAGCTTATAATAACCCTAATTCAAAGGGAGCCACTTTTGTTGTTACGTTACCTTTGAAAGGATAATTTTGTTTTGTACTTAATTTTATATTAAACTAGTCCAACAGAACTAAATATTAAGAATAGATAGGACATAAAAATGAAGGTTTAAGATTTTCAATATAGCATTACTACAAGCGTTAAATAAAATGTCGAATAAGACTTTACATGGAAAGTGTAAAACAAGAAGCTTCAAAAGTATTAAATAAAGATAAAAACGATGATCATAGCTTCTCAAATTGGTCTGATGTTGTCAAAGATATTGTTGACAAATTAACAGGTAAGGATATGGAAGTTACATATGACTTTGAAAATTTAGAAATTGATATACCAAAGGCAACTGGACCCGAAGGCAAAGAACTTGGTAGTGCAAAATGGAAAATTAATGGCAAATTTATAATATCTACACAGCTGCATGACACAACAAAGACAACGGAGTAAATTTGTTTAACTGGGCCTTGCAGTATTGACTGAAAACAATTTCGAAAAGGACGTATCGATGATATTAGATGAAATAGTCAACATTGTGAAGAGTTCCAGTGGAAAGATCAGCATAAAAGTGAAACAAAAACCTGCTGTTGCATTTGACTTTGAAGGAGATAAACTATCTGTTGATATAATAGACCCCACAATTTTCAATATAACGGAACAAGAGAATAACGACATTGGAATATTTGAAAAGCTAAAAACAGCCAGAAAAGTAGGTGAGATACTAAATAATAAGGGTTTGAGTATTTCTATTCTCCGAAAAGGAAAGAGGGCACTGAGTATCGGTAGGGAAGCCACTCCAACTATAAGCAGTTTCATAACAGGGAGTGATGACATCCAATTTGATAGCGTTAGACAAGTCGCGAAGCTTGACAGCGATCTTAAGAAAGCCAATCAAAATAGAGAATGAAGAGAGAAAACAAGTTTTCATGCTAACCCTAAAAATTTATTAGTAATTGGCTGGCGCCTAATGTCACAAGAAGTGGGTACCAGCCAATTGGAAGTGGTCATCTACTATCAGAAAAATAGATGACGATTCAAACTCATCAAATTTCTATTTAAACATTGATTTATTATGTCAATTTGAGAGAGATTTTAAGGGCATCTACACAGAATTGCCGAAAGAAAAAGCTACTTGTGTCATATTATAAAGCTCTACGCCTTTTTGAATCAAAAAAAGCGAGTCCTAGGATTGGTGGAGATTTTACTAAAAGTATCTACTAATGATAGAATTGTTAGCATTATAGATGATGAGTTAGACATCACGGAGCTCTTTCGTGATGCTTATGTGGTAACATTGATGGAATATCGGTTGTCACATTTAACGATACAGTACATGCATTAGAACACTTTACATAGAATATGCAAGATTATGCACTTGTTATTTCTGATTTAAGAATGCCAAGTCTAAATGGTTTAGAACTACTAAAGAGGATAAAAAGCTCGAGTCCTAATGTAAGAACAATACTTATGA
>JAATVN010000155.1 GCA_014523595.1 Nitrososphaerales archaeon TH5888
TCCTTATCGACTACGTACTCGCTAGTCAGATCCCCTTGGCCTATATCTTCTCTGAGAAATCTAATGAGGGATTCTCGTAAACTAAAATATTGATTTAGATCTTTTGATTTCTTTTTAAAAGTCAAGTTACTTTTAATGCATATTTATGCGGAGTTGATATTTGAAGTGTTGATGCAACCAGAGAATTCTTTGAATCAAATATTACTATTGTACCGGACCAGTCAGATGAAAGTTCAGTCGACTTGCAGACAGGACATACCTTTCCAATAGTAATGGCTCTACATTTTTTGCATGCAAGTTCCTTCGCCATTAAGCTGGCACTGTCCCTTTCTTTTCTTTTTGGTTATTTGCAACTGGGTTTTTGGCCTTCTTTATCTCTTCTTCAATCCATTCAAGAGCTCCAAGAAAAGGCTGTCTACAGGTAATCCCTATTTTGCCCATTGCCGAGCCTTTTCCTAAACTAATCGCGGTAACTCTAGCTCTAAGCTTTGATCCAATCTTAAGGGATTTGGCTGATTGATTTGCAACTATTACCCCTTGCTTGACATCGCTTTTTAGATAATCATCGGTTATTTGAGAAAGGTGTAACAGCGCATCAGTTGGCCCTATTCTTACGAACGCACCAAAATCAGTAATTTCGACAATTTCCCCTTCCACAATTTCCTGCATTTTTGGATAAAATGTCAAGGCCTTAAAAGACACCTTGTGGAAGGTGGCACCGTCACCGGAAACCAATTTTCCGACCTTATTTGTTTTTGCATCAATGATCATAATAACATACCCCAATTCAGGATTTATCATACTCTCATATTTTTCCTTGAGAATTTCCATTGTGGTCTCATTGAGAGATTTTTTCATCATATTGGGAGGTATTCTTACAACATCATCCATGTGTATTATCGCAAACATTACTTATTGTGAATTGGTTTAAATTATCAATTTATGAACCTTTTCATTATTTCTTAATTTGTAGTATCAAGAGGCGTGATATTGTATGATTTAAATATTCTTTGGAAGAGTACGATAAGTATGGTCTCAATAGAGCAAATCATGGCAAAATTACAGACTATAGAAGATCCCGAATTGCATAAAGACATCGTTTCAATGGGCATGATTAAAGACCTTGCAATTAACGATGGAAAAGTTGGATTTACATTAGAGCTTACTACCCCTGCTTGTCCTTTCAATAGTGAGATAGAAGAGTCGGTTCGCAATTCTATGATGGATTTGGGGATTAAGGATCTAGATCTTAAAGTAACTGCCAGGGTCATGGAAGGACGTTCTATTTCAATGGACGAATTGCTACCCGGTGTCAAAAATATACTTGCCATTGCAAGCGGTAAAGGTGGAGTGGGAAAAACAACAGTATCTGTCAACCTCGCCTTGGCATTATCAAAGACCGGTGCAAAGGTAGGTTTATTGGATGCTGATATTTACGGCCCAAGTATTCCTCTGATGCTGGGACTCAAAAATGCACCTGAAGTAGTTAATAATAAAATAGAACCCATTTTGGCTCAAGGAGTAAAAGTCATTTCAATGGGATTCTTTTATGAACAATCACAACAAGCAGGAATCTATAGAGGTCCTATAGTGGCTGGAATTGTAAAACAATTTCTAACTGATGTAAATTGGGGTGATCTTGATTACTTGATAATTGATTTACCACCCGGTACTGGAGATGCACCTCTAACTTTGGCACAAACAATACCAATAACTGGGATAATTATAGTTACGACTCCTCAAGACGTGGCAATGAATGTGGCAGTAAAAGCTGTAGGCATGTTTAACAAACTGAACGTACCTATCATAGGAGTTATAGAAAATATGAGTTATCTAGAATGTCAACATTGTAATAATAAGATCAATATTTTCGGTACTGGTGGCGGTAAGAAAATTAGTGATCAGTTTAATGTTCCTTTTATTGGAGAAATACCTCTCCATCAACAGATAATGTCAGCAAGTGATAGCGGTAATCCAGTAACAATTGCAGAACCAAATGATAATCAGGCAGTCATATTTGACAAAATTTCCCGAACTGTTGCTGGAAGAATCAGCATAATTGCTTCAGAATTACAAGAGCAAGAAAAAACAACAAACGAACAATCAAAAGAACATCAAAGTGTCAATACCGCCTGATGTTCTTGCAGAACTAAAAAAACCATTAGGAAAGTTAATTCCAGATAGCGATATCACAGAAAGAAAAATTAGAAAAGAAATTGCAGGCATTAAACACAAAATAATAACGGTAGGTGACCGTTCTACGGAGAGACTTATTTCCTTTGATATATATCCTGACTTGGCGATAATTGACGGAGTTGAGAGAAGGCAAGAAAAAGGTACTAATTTGGCTGATAGA
>JAATVN010000022.1 GCA_014523595.1 Nitrososphaerales archaeon TH5888
ATAGGGAAAAAAGATCCTAGACATCAACTTGGAATCGATAATACGCTAGTGAAAGTTGATGATGCACTGAACGCTGGTGCCAAAAAAGTGACACTGGAAGCCAATGAGGGGATCAGTGTTGGAATATATGATCAGAACGGCTCTGTAATATGGAATTATGTAGCAGCTCTTACAAACAAATATCCACCTAGTACTTTCATCTTTGAAGCTCCCCTAGCATCTGAACAATCGGCATTATTAGCGGAATTTGGTCAGCGTGTAAATCTTGCAGAAGTTAGCATAGACAATATAGCATCCGTAGAATCTCAGCGTCGTGGCTTTCTTTCAAAATCATCTTTTGGAATGTCCTTTACACAACAACAGATAAACGGCAGTCCTGCTTCCAAGTTCATTTATTACCTAATAAAAACAAAACATCCCATTGAACAGAGTGACCTAATGAATCTCACCCACCTGCCTAGAAGGACAGTCCAGAGTGCAATTGAAGATCTTAAGAAGCACGGATTTATTATAGAACGAAACAGTTTTGATGATACCAGAAGAAAAGTGTACTTTCCTGTAAAGTCAGAATGGTTGTGAAGCTCGACTAATTTTTTGCTTACATTTACAGCTATACATTAAATGCACTTTAATTTAAGCTAGACAATTTTGCGTTTGTGACAATTATATGAAATTTTTATCTTTTTTTTCTAGTCATAAATGACTTTTTCATTACTTTAATTAAAGTGCAATTTACGCATATATTCTCAAATTAATGCATATTTAAAAGGACTCAAATATGCCTTCACAAAAAATGAAGCTATGAATAAAAAATTATTTGTTTCAATTATAGGTTTACTAATTGCAGTAGGAGTTATTGTACAACCATCTATTTCAAACCATGCATTCTCACAAGAGAAAAAAGTGCTAAAAATAGGATATTTTCCTAACATTAACCATGCACAGGCAGTTATTGGTATAGGAAACGGAGATTTTCAAAAGACACTGGGCGACAATATTGAAATAAAGACTTTTCTTTTTAATGCAGGACCATCAGCTATAGAAGCCCTGCTTGCAAAGCAGGTAGATGTTGCATATATTGGTCCAAATCCCGCAATAAATGGCTATGTCGTTTCTGAAGGAAAAAGCCTGAAGATAATTGCTGGTGTATCAAGTGGAGGCGCAATATTTGTTGTAAGAAACGATTCGGGTATTAATTCAGTACAAGATTTTGCCGGCAAGAAATTCGCCTCACCCCAGTTAGGAAATACACAAGACGTGGCACTTAGAAAATATTTACTTGACAATGGATACAAGACAAAGGATAAGGGTGGAAATGTTGAGATACTTCCAGTTAAGAATCCCGATATCTTGACATTATTACTAAAAAAAGAGATTGATGGTGCCTGGGTTCCTGAACCATGGGGTGAAAAACTGATAAAGGAAGGCAATAGCAGACTCTTTCTGGATGAACGCACTTTATGGCCAGATGGAAAATTTGTCACTGCAAACATAATTGTTAATCCAGAATATCTTCAACAAAATCCAGATGTCATAAGAAAATTACTAGATGCGCATGTTAATGAGACACAGTGGATAAATTCCCATAAACAAGAGGCATTAACTACCTTCAATACGCAGCTAAAAAGTTTGACCGGACAGACTATCCCAAAAGATCAGCTTTCCGAGGCCTTTTCTAGATTGGAATTAACAAACGACCCTATAAAACAATCATTGTTCAAATCCGCAAAGGATGCTTTTAGTGTAGGATTTCTTGGAAAAACTGAACCCGATCTGTCTGGCATCTATGATCTTAGTATTCTTAACGAAGTCTTGAAGTCGAAGGGTTTGGTGGAAATCGACGGCATTGGTGGAGAGGCTAAGATAGTAGATAATACAAATAAATCAGGTCAAACTAACGTTACCAGCAATCCTGTACAGTAAGGCTATTTAACAAGAAAAACAGATCAGGGTTTAACAACATACCTCCGGCACTAGAGTAACAGGAAGAAATGGAGATAGATTATTTTGGTTCTAGAGATACGGCGCAGGAATTAGGACCTGCCTCCAAATCAGGCATTTGCATGTCATCAAAAGCTAGCATTCTCTTGTTGATATCTATAATTGTCTTGTAGTTCATTGGTCTTGATGGCAAAGTGTCAGTAACAAGATGAACAAATTCATCCTCATTCATAGAGAGAAGTTTTATTTTTTTCTTTAGTGAACCAATTGTTTCAGATATGGGTTCTGCGTGCTTCAATGCAATTGAACTTGCATTGAAGTGAGCAGGGAGAATCAAAGTATTTTCTGGCAAATTGACTATTTTTTGATGATACGTTTGGTACAGAAGTGAAGCATATTTCTTGGCTTCTTCTCTCAAGTCAGCTCTTCCTACACTGTCAACAAATAAGGTATCTCCAGTGAATAAATATGAATAATTGGGCAGGTCTTCTGTACTTTTCTTTCCGTCAGTATCATTAGCATATTTTATCAAAAAAGATATACTACCATTTGTGTGACCGGGCATGTGAATTGCTCTTAGCGAAATTTTCTTTGATACCTCTATCTCATCGCCATCTCTTAGATAGCGGATATTAATTTCTGAATTTTCGCTATCGTATTCTTCCAGAGAGCTGAAGTAAGCTAGAGTTTCCATATTTGCTTCTTCAGATATAGCTCTGGCTAACTTTGCTACTCCAGAAACATGATCGGCATGTTGATGGGTGTCAACTACCTTTATTATTTTCAATCCATTCTCCCTTGCAACACTCAGAAAAGCCTCATAAATCTCGCGACTTGGATCTATCGCTACAGCTGAATTATCTTCTTTTGAAGATACAATATATCCCATACATCCCTTTGATATTCTTCTTATCTGCCAAATTCTGAATGGAGCTTCCATAGGAACTGGAACTTCGGCAACATCGTAGACCTTATTCCAGCCTGCCATTCCTCCCCTGACACTTTTTACCTTATATCCTAATTGGTTGAGTAACCTTGCCGCCATCATTGACCTATTTCCATGAGCACAAAGAGTAACAATTTCTTTGTCTTTTGGAATCTCCCTTAGCAAATTGGAATCATTCAAAAATAAACGATCAACGGGAATTAACTTGGGATTTTGATAATTTTCGTAGGACAATTTCCAAGCCTCATATTCTTGGGGAGTTCGAACATCCAGAATAAAAATATTCTCATGATTATCTATCTTCTTTTTTAATTCAGTAGGTTCTATTTCTTGACTGTTTCCTGACGTTTGGCCATTCATATGTGATAGTAGAAAACTAATCATATTTGTAGGTTTAAATTCTAACCCCAAGTAGGTCGCAGGATACAACTATTTTCAAAAGTCGAATAAACAATGGAAGGGAATGCAATATTAAATAAATATTAATAAGCAATGTGGCTATACGTGAAGCATTTCTTGTCATGGTTTGTGAGTATCTTAAAATTTGATATTTTTTATCTTATGACTAACAAGTCCTGAATAGCTTTGAATGCCACCAAAGATCTAAAACAAGACCATATTCTAGTAAACCGTCTTGGTAAGGTAGCAAAGAAGTGTTCAGATCTATTATATGATAATGTAGATATTCCGGCAGAAGATATCAAAATAATATCCTTGCTTATTCAGGAGTTTGTAGATAAATTCCACCATGGCAAGGAAGAGAAAGCGTATTTTCCACACATGAGTGTTAAGAATAACTTTTCCGAAGATATTCGAAAATTCTTGATAGAACATGAACTTGGTAGACGGATTGCAAAGATGTTGGCCCAGAGTCTAATATCGTGGGATGGTGGCATTGATTCGAGGGAACGGGTTGCTAGATTCCTAAATGCATATTCAGTATTCATAACCATACATACTGACAAGGAAAATATATTTTTTGATCTTATCGAGGAAAGAGGTAGTCTCTCTGAAGAGGAACATTCACTATTATTGAAGCATTATAAGACTTGTCATAACGATGTTGGAGGGAAAGTTAGAGTGGAACAGATGACAAAGCTGATAGGATATCTTGAAGAAAGAGAGTGGATGAAATAGTAACATTACTATCGAATCTACCTTCTTATTTGATATTCAATGTCATTCAAAAAATCATAGAGCTTGATCCCTTAGGAAAGATAGGAGTACGAAAATATCATAATAGGGGTAAATTCGCTAGTAGCCATTCATTACGGATCATTGTATCAAATATTTTTCTTCAGTTCAGTATTTTTTAATCCACATGACAGACACCTATATGATTTTATCCTCTCAGTTTCCTTTTCACATATTAAATTCTCACCACAACATGGACACTTCATCGTTCTCTGGTATTATGGACCAATCCTGCTTTATGAATCCTATTGCATATGCATCATATTATCGGCTGGTTTCAAATATCAGGATATTATTTTGGACTTTTGAAAAACCAGTGCCTAATATGCAAAAGATATTGGTGTAGTTGTAAATTTATCATGATTCTTCTGACTTGGGTAAATTCTAAATTAATCGAGATTTCAATTTCGTGTTTATTTCTTTGATTAAGCAGGAAATGCGCTGTAGATGAGTACCTGTCCAATAGATTTTGTTACACTTTGTGCATTCATAGAATATATTCTTAGAATGCAATAGGCGTTCTGGAATTTGATTCTTGATCAAATTCTTATCAATAATTGTACCTAATAATCCATTACAACAAGTACACAAATGCGGTAACTTTTGTGAATTAATAGATTTAATATTTAGTGCACTGAAAATAGTAACAAGGTTTTCTAACTCTGTTCCTTTGTACGTAAGAATCGTATCTATTCCCTTTTTTTTACATCTTTTAAATAATGTCCTATCACTTGTTAAAACTATTCTGCCCTGATACTTCGATGAATCTAGAATATCCATGTCGTCAATATTAGAATCGTAAATAGTATCAAATCCAAACATTCTCAATTTCCTAGCCATTTTACCAAGCATGGCGTCAGCTATGAACGAATATTGATTGATATTACTTTCCATTGATTGGTAAGATTAAACAAGTTCATATTACATAAAATTATCGACATATAGATTCATCGATTTTAATTTGACTGATGCTTTTTTCTTAATCAATCATCACAATTGCTAATTATATAATTAAAGAATCGATGTTTCTAATTGCTCGTCCAAAATGATAACCAGCTTATACCTGCTGCAAGTCATTGGTTCGGTATCCTTGCGACGGCATCTACCATGTAAGTTACAGTAAGTGGTTAGGTGCTTGTCTTATGAAATACTAGATTGACATTATTAGTGCCAATATACTTCACTTTATAAGAGAGCCCATACTAACTCTCATGAAATGAAGGAATTGTTAGTGGTCGTTGGACTATTGACGGCACTTATTCTAACAGTAAATACCGCAAATGGACAACCACTTAATAATGGAACAAACAACACAGTAATAGAATCTCAGCCGAGAACATTTACGGATTGTTATTCGAGTTTCTATAGTGGAATGATCTTTTTGAAATTGTCTGAAGAGAGAGATGTTGGCTCAGAGCCCGAACTAAAACAATTCTTTACCCATACGTGCAATTTCATCCACGATGAGACTGGAATATGGTTGGACTTATGGAAAATTGACGAATTAAAAATGATATACAATCAAACAGATATGAATAAGTTCAACACTAAATATTATCCTCAAGGCACCCCTGAGTCCGTCATTGATGTCTTCAGTGGTATGGCGGCTATGGCGGAGGCGGCTACAGAAGATGAAGATGAAGAG
>JAATVN010000156.1 GCA_014523595.1 Nitrososphaerales archaeon TH5888
GGAACCTGTTATAAGCATAAATTCTATGGTATTTCAACTCATAGATGTATGGAAATGACGCCAACTGCCATGAATTGTGAAAATAGGTGTATTTACTGTTGGCGTCCAACCGAATTTTATGATACTCTAGAAATGCCCGCAAATCTAGTTGATGAACCAGATATGATAATAAACAATTTGCTAGAAGAACGTAGAAGGCTTATCGTCGGGCATTATGGTAACATAAAAACTGACAAGATTAAACTTGATGAATCACTTTTTCCTCAGCACTATGCAATATCACTTTCTGGAGAACCTACAATGTATCCAAAACTACCAAGTCTAATCAAATATCTTAAGACTTTAAAGAATACAAAATCTGTTTTTTTGGTAACAAATGGTCAGGAACCGGAAATGCTAAAGAGATTGATATATGAAGATGCCCTCCCGACCCAGTTGTATCTTTCAACCAATGCATCAAATAAAAAAATGTTTATGATGGTTAACAGACCAAGATACAGAGACGCATGGGATAGATGGCAAGAGAGTCTTGAGTTATTATCAGAGATGAACACTAGAATAGTGTTGAGAATGACCGTTATTAGGAATTTTAATGATTCAAGAAATTACGTGGATGAATTTGCTGATATGATGAAAATAGGAAATCCGCATTTTATAGAGATAAAATCATATATGCATATAGGAATGTCCATACAAAGATTAGAAAATTCCGATATGTTGGAAATGGATGAAATTAGGAATTATTCACATTTACTATGCAAAACATTAGATAGATTCTCCATTATGGATGAAAGTGAAATTTCAAGAATAGTAGTTCTTCAAAATCTTGAAAGGTTCACTGAGAGGTGGATTGAAGGATATGAGAAGCCACTCATACAATGATAAAGACTCTTGTCAAATTGAATAATTTCCACGATACCACTCTGCGAAATGGTTCAATGCATGTGTCCTGTGAGATACTCCTATTTTGTTTGTGATTCCCTGTTGTGCGTATGTAATTGAGGATCCTTCTGGGATGAATATTGGATCGTAACCCCAACCTCCTTTTGAAATATGATCACTTATAATGCCTCTAGTTTCACCGGAAAAGGTCAAATTGTTATTGCCGTCCTTATATGCTACGACAGATCTAAAAAGTGCAAATCGATTTGCCTTGTTTGAAAGTAGATCTAATATTCCTTGATTTCCAATGGTTTCAAGAATATAAGAGGAATAAGGACCAGGAAATCCCTTGAGCGAATCGATAAAAAGTCCGGTATCTTCTACTATTAGCGGTATACCTATTTTTTCATACGCTTCTTTAGATTTCTTCAAGGCAATTTCCTCCAAATTATTTGATTGAATTTCGACAGTCTTAAACCTTACATATTCTATGTCGATGTCAAAGTTTCTGAGATGGAGTAAAATTTCATTATATTTACTTTCATTAGTACTTGCAAATATTATTCTTCTCAATCTTAGAAAAAACCAAGTACCAAAATAAAAGATTTGGTGTATATATACACCGTAAACATTGTTAGTGACCCAAATTTGGAGTCCTCCTTTCATTTTCATCTAAAAATATTAATGCTAAACTGGAAATGCAGATCCGGGTTCTGTGGTATCCGGAGAGTGGATATATGCGTGATCCTGCTTGATAGTTAGGCTTGAATGTGGAGTATGACACTTTATAGAAACAGACCCGTCATCTTATGACTTAGTAATTAATGACATAGGGATACCGGAAATTAATGGCTTCCAATTATATCACAAAATTAGAGCCGTCAAGAATCATATAAAAACACTTTTCGCAACATATCTTGAAATAAGTGAGGAGATTCTAACATTGAGGCTTGGTTTAAAGCAAGAGCATCTAACCCAAAAACCGATCAAGTGAGAAAGGTTTATTGAGATAGTGAAAAAAACTATTATCGAGGATGGCAAATTGTTATCATATTAAATTGGTTCACAAATTAGGAATACTTTCGATTGTTATTATGCTAATTATGGCTACTGGCACAGCCTCCTCAATAACACCTTCCTATGCACAAAAGGAAATAACACTAAGAGCATTGCTGGATAATCTGGCCGATCCTGGTAGATGGGATAGTTTGATTCAACCTGCACTGCAAGAATTAAGGGCAAGACACTCTGATGAGAATATTAACATAAAGTACGAGGAGTTTCCCTATAATGATACAAGGAACTACATACTGACCGCGATGTCCAACCAGACTCCAATAGACCTATTATCAGTTGATCAGATTTGGCTTGGAGAATTTGCAGAAAAGGGATTCTTAACTAATCTTACTAATTATACGAAAGGCTGGGAAAGGCAAAACGATTGGTACGAAGAGAGCTGGGATGGAGGCTTTTACAAGGACACGATGTATGCAATCTGGGCATGGACCGATATCAGGGGTTTATGGTACTGGAAAGATATGCTGGATAAAGCAGGAGTAGACCCAAACTCTTTGAGAACGTGGGACGGATATATTGAAGCTGCAAAGAAGCTAAATACTACACTACGACCACATGGAATAGAAGGAATGTATCTTGTGGCTGCAAGTCATTCTCCTGACATGTGGTATCCTTACTTATGGATGCTAGGAGGAAACATAGTGGAATATAGGGATAATCATCCAGAGAGGGGGAGTTATTGGTTTCCCATTTATAATAGTTCACAGGGAGTTGGAGCATTGGAATTTCTTAGAGAACAAGTTATTAACGGGATAAAACCTCAGGAAGATGCTCTTTACCAAGCTCAGGACTTTGTAAATCGAAAATTTGCAGTGTCACTCGACGGCTCTTGGGTCCCAGGTGAGTTTCCACCAGAAGAGCAAAAGCATCTTGAAGAGAAAGTAGGCTTTCTACCCGTGTTCCCTATTTCCTCTAATGGGACAAATCAGACTGCGACATTGATGGGGGGTTGGGAGCTGAGCATTCCGACGACATCAAGAAATAAAGACCTCGCATGGGAGCTAATTACAATAATGTTAGAACCTAAATTTCTGGCACCATGGATATCAAAATTTGGTTACTTGCCTACCCAATCGGTCATTGGTGAGACGGTTAGAGCAAATTCATCTTTGTCCTCATTCCCATACTATGACGAAATGATAGGCATGATACCCTCTGGATATGTAAGACCAAGTATTCCAGAATACTCCCTAATTGCTCACGATATACGGGAGGCAATTAACCGTGTCGTGTTCGAAGGAAAGGATGTTAATCAGGCCTTGCAAGAAGCTGCTTTCAAATCTGCAAAGAGTCTTGGATGGTGAGATCTAAAATTTAGCAAATACATACACGTGATCCATCGCAGTTTTTGACATTTGGGATCCAAGAAAATACATTAAGACAAACCTTGTATGCGAGGAACGTTCTCCAATTCCACACTATGAATAATTTCTATTTGATTTCAATTTGATAAAACTTAACTAGTTGAAGGTCCTTTATACTTCGCTTATGAGAGCGGTGTTTAGGTTGACAGTGGAGGCCTAATCTTCCAGTGTCTATTAGCACTAAAATTGTCAGTATTGTAGACGATGAGTTAGATATTACTGAACTCTTTCACGATGCTGTATGTGACAGTATCGATGGAGTATCTGTTGTGAGTTTTAATGATCCTGTAATTGCCTTGGAGCAATTTACACAGAATAAGGAAAGATATGCTCTTGTAATTTCAGATTTTAGAATGCCTAATTTAACCGGATTGGAATTATTAAAAAAGGTGAAAAAATTTAAATCGAATGTCAGAACTATACTTGTAAGCGATTACGAAGTAGAGTACAATGCAGTCTTTCAACGTTACATGCAAGAATGTATTATAGATTCGTTTATTGAAAAGCCTGTTACCATTAATCAATTA
This sequence comes from Nitrososphaerales archaeon TH5888, assembly GCA_014523595.1. Taxonomy (GTDB): domain Archaea; phylum Thermoproteota; class Nitrososphaeria; order Nitrososphaerales; family Nitrososphaeraceae; genus TA-21. The sequence continues at coordinate 3,851 of JAATVN010000156.1, forward strand.
TGCCAGAGGGTTAGGGATGAGTTCCAAGTTTATCAATTAGCAACAGCATCACTATTGAAATAATGATGTGAAATCCTAGTTATAGCAGCAAGTCCAACCATCGCTTAGAAAATCTATGAGAGTGATCTCTTCAAGAATTCACAAGTTATTCGACATCCAATTGCTTATATTGTTGTAATAAGCGTAGCATGTTTAGTGCTATAGCCGTCTTCGCAGCTTCCTTAGGATCCATACCCTTTATTTTCACCATTAAATCTTGATCTTCATCTGCTGACATTTGAGTCAGGATTGGATGCCTTTCTTTTATGTTCTTAGCCAAGGTATCAACATCTATTACTGTTGTCATATTACCTTCTGTCGTGTTACCATCTGTCGTGTTACCTTGTGTCATGTTACTTATTATGTCCCCGATGGTGCCTTGTGCATATGCCATATTTGCAGGGTTGATAATCACTGCAGTAGTCCCCCAGTATTGCAATTGTCAAAATCATAATTGACAATTTGATTTAATTGTGCTTTACCATATACGATTTTAGGGTTTTATAATTCATATACAACCTTTATTGACTTGCTTTACTTTGTATAGTTAGTCATAGTGTTCAAAACTAATAACTGTAATTTACTTTTCAGTCGCATTTTTCTGCGGATTCACCCATCAGTGATTTTGCCTTTGGATTCAGCTAACCCTTTATAAAAATGCAATCAGGAGACTTGGTCATCTTATTCCTTATGTTTTCACAATACGTTACAGTCTCTATATCTCCTGAATAGTAACTATAAACTATAAACGGTATCGATACCCGATCCACAGTCCACAGATCAGTCGAGAAATCGCGAATAGTATAAGCGTTTGAATAAATCTGATCATTGTCGGTTCCACCATTAATTCTATCGGCCCCCTCTCCATTAATCC
>JAATVN010000157.1 GCA_014523595.1 Nitrososphaerales archaeon TH5888
AAAATCCGAAGCTATTAGATAGAAGATAGAAGCAATGTTAAACCAATTAATCGTATATACTACTCTGGCAAGCATTAATGAAAGGGTCGCGAGCTTGTATTGTTTCAATATATGATCACTATTATCTCTAAGATCGTATTGCTTGTAAAAAAGCACCGGACATCAGTTCCAATGTCAAGAAACTTTAGTTTTGACTAAGAACTACATAATACTCCATAATATCTTCAAATGCTTTTATTTTTTCTTCTCTTAATTGAATAGATTCCAGATTGAATTTTTGTGCAACCTTTTCCATTGTATATTGTGATATAACGATTTGATCCGCTTCAGCTATTCCTTCTAACCTGCTTGCCAAGTTCACATGAGTTCCTATTACAGTAAACTGATCCCTTTCTTGACTTCCCATGAGTCCAACTAGAACAGAGCCAGTATTAATACCGCATTTTATGTCTATATTTATATCAAAGTTATTAACCGTCTTCCATATATCCAGCCAATTTTGTTTAAAAATCTGGAATGCATTCTTGAGCTTTAAAGCTGCGAGAATTGCGTTTGAGGCACCAATTGAACCATCATCATCTGGTTCTGTAAATCCAAAATAAGCAAGTATCCCATCTCCAATGAATTTATCAATAATTCCACCATATTCATGTATAATCGGGACTGCTACGCCGAGGTATTCATTGAGAAATACAGCAATTAGCTCCGGATGATCTTTAAAAACTTCGGTTAATTTTGAAAAATTACTAATATCCCAAAATACAATAGTCATTACTCTGTTCTGGATTAGCGGGGCATGAGGGTCGCTCAGATATTCAATAATTGCAGGGTCTAGTTGTCTCTGAAGGCGAGTTAATATTTTTTGATTTGCATTGTCAGATATAGCCACGTTTATGTCGTCCAAAAATCTGGTTTTCTCCTCTTCCGTCATCTGCTCTTCCGGTTTGGGTAACATACCAATCACTCCTCTTTCAGAAGGATGCATAGTACAGTAGTATGGTATACTTTGTTGATTACTATCAATCTTAACAGTTGTGGACTCTCCCGGCAACATACCGCCAGTTTGAAAGAAAGGACTTTGCAAAGTTGAGATTGCATCCCCCGAAGTCAAATTGTGTACTTTAGTATCTCGATTGATCCAAGTTATTGATTCGCCCTTGACAATCTTAACAATCCTAGGTTCAAAGTACATTATTTCATTAGTATTCTCTTTAAACCTAGGAATAACAACAAATTGTTTCAACCAGTTCTAAATATTTGTTAGGGAATATAACCTTACGTACTTTTCACCCTACTTTGGTTTCAGACTCTCATTCTATGCAGAATGCAAATCGGACATTATTACAAATACGACATACAAAAGGATCTTTATCCCAAGAAAGACATTAATTATGGTATTCGGGGTTTACAATTTATGGAAGGTATTCAAAAGCTAAAGTGTAGTTCCTGTGGGATTACATTCATGTCCGAAAATAATAGTCCGCTTTGTCCTACATGTTCAGAAAATTCAAGTGCCCATCATCATGGAGACGAACATGGATGTGGCTGTGGTGGTCACTAACTACTTTTTTTTAACAATGCAATATCTTTCTAGTATTATCTAGTACTATTTCGAGTATCAAAATTAATTTATATTTTTTGTTCCATTCTTTTACAAGAATATCAAATCAATCTACATTAAATTTTGAACTCTGCTTGGCAATCCTTCAAGATCCACAAGAGAATATAATCTACTTATTTCCTAAGTTTGACCTTTATCTTTGAGTCATGGAGTTTTCTTTAAACAACAACAATTTCCAACTCATCATAAGCATCTTTTACCGACAGTTCAACCAACTTATCCTCATAGATTAATAACCAATCTCTCATGCCAACAACTGGAAGCTTTCTCACAAATATTTTCCCTGTTTGAATCAAGTTTGCTCTTATGTATGCGTACTGCAAAGGGACTTGATTTTCAGGATTTTTAATTTTAAAAAGACTTTCTTGAAGTTCTATGCCAGGTCGACCTCCCTGTATGTTAATCATAACATTTTCTTCATATCTATTTTCTATTTTCGCCGTAACATAGCTTTGTCCTATTTCAAAGCGGTCTATATTCAATAATACTTGAGATCTGACAATAGGTGCCATAGATATTTCATGAAATAATTCTTCAGATATTGCGTCAAAGAACAATTTCAAATCAGCAGTTATGTGCATATCTATTCTATATACGATTTTCCATAATTCTTGAGCGATAAGTTTGGTCTAAGTACAACAGCTTATCTACTTATAGATTCAATGTTAGTTGTCACACTCTTCCTTACCATATTTTGTAATGCAAATATGATTCTGATTTTTATAACACTTTAATATATTATTTTAACTTAGTCTACCTGTCTTGATCACTCTTGATGAGCTGCTGTTGTTATACGATTACTTTGGATATCTGGGCATTTTATTCGTGAGCTTTATTATCAGTATATTGTTCTTTC
>JAATVN010000158.1 GCA_014523595.1 Nitrososphaerales archaeon TH5888
ATGCTTGTTTGACTAATATAGTCATAGATTTTGTTTTTGGTCACAGGTGATAATTTTGCACGCAATATAGCTTCAACTTTGAAACCAGATTCACCTTCTATTTGCGATTCATCATTTTTCACACTTTTTTTAAAGAGAGTGATTGGTTTATTTGTTCCAATATCCGTCCTGAGATCAAAATAATATTCTGATTCTTCTTCTGCTTTGGACCATACTTTGAGAGGATGATCCGTATCCTTTGTAGAAAATGCTGCTATCATCTTCAATCCAACTCCGAAAAGACCCCTTTGTTGCTTCTCGACGTATTTGCCAGAAGTTAAGAATGAACAAACTGCAACAGGAACTTTATCTGAAGGTATTCCAATTCCGTTATCCTTACAAGATATGGTCCACAGATCATTAAGTGGATCTAGGAGTTTTAGGCTTAAATGAATAACTGGTAGTATGTGATTAATTTCACAGGAATCCAATGAATTTTCTATCAACTCTCTCACCGACATATAGAGAATCCGTTCTCCAGTAAAACCTGCCAATGCAGAATTATCGACAAAAAATTCTGATTCTGCTTTTTTATTATAATAGATTTTTGATTTTTGTTTTTGAGGGATTTGCAAAATAGTTCTGGTCTGTTTTGTTCCTTTCTCTAAGACTTCAGTTGTAACTTTTGATGTCAATTGACAAAGTTTGTACGTTACTAGATTTAACTTTTTATCAAAAATAGTCGGATTGTTGTGAAAATGAATAAAACATCCTTATATTGAAGACCCGTAAGGAGTTGCCTCTTTTTTCAGTACTATTATTTTATGAGAACTGAATTCTAACAATATCCTGTTTTTACCTTTAAGAATCACTATAAAATCAGATCCCGTACCGACTATTTCACCACCGAAAAGATCTTTAATGTTCATCTTACCATATGCAGCTCTATCACTTATTAATATTGAGACACTTTACTAAGTTTCCGCTGTGTTTATGGAGGTAAAAATAATAATTCCCATTTACATTTTTACCTAGTTAATGGATGTTGAAAGCAGAATTGGCCTTGTATTACGAGAACCTACTGAAGAGGTTGTTGAGATGCAAGAATTAAGGGAAATATTTGAAACTAATGCCAAACCTCGTCATTACATTGGTTTAGAAATTTCTGGGAAACTTCATTTGGGAAGTCTAATTTTGACCGGTTACAAGATAAATGATTTCATCGAGGCGGGGATACATAGTAATGTGTTTCTTGCAGACTGGCACACGTACATAAATAATAAGTTAGATAATGATTGGCAAAAAATAATTGAGGTTTCCAAATACTATGCTGAGGCCTTCAAATTATTTTGTCCAGGAGTAAATATCATTTTAGGATCAACCTTGTATGATAATTATGATGATTATTGGAAGAATTTTATGATCTTTAGTAAACATATGACGTTGTCACGAACCTTAAGGGCATTAACCATTATGGGTAGGTCAGAAAAGGAGAAACTCGATTTCTCTCAATTGATGTACCCTTCAATGCAATCAGCAGATATCAAGGCATTAGATTTGGATATCGTTCACGCTGGAATGGATCAAAGAAAAATCCACATGCTCGTAAGAGAAATTTTCCCAAAGTTGGAATGGAAAGTGCCAGTATCCGTTCACCATCATTTACTCCCTGGACTCACCGAACCGACCAAATTTGCTCCAAATGGGGGGGATGATGAAGACAATCGATTATCAAGTAAAATGAGCAAAACGAGTCCATTAAGCGGTATACTAGTCCACGATGACGATAGTACAATTAAGAACAAAATATCAAAAGCTTATTGCCCTATTGGCATTTCAGAAAATAATCCCATATTAGAGATCATCAGATATGTGATCTTCCATAATTTTTCGGAATTTCAGATTGATAGGCCGAACAAGTATGGCGGAAACATAGTCTATGATAATTATATGAAACTTGAAAATGATTACAATCAGAAAAAGATTCACCCTAAAGATCTGAAGGACTCGGTTTCCATTTACCTGAATAAAGTAATTGAACCAATTCGAAATCATTTTAGTAATTGGACCATTTTGGATGAACTTTAAGTTCATCCTCTAAGTTACAAAGGATTAAATTAATATTAATTGCCATATTCAGGATATTTTGAGTAATACTTGCGACATTATAATTAAAAATGTTAATGCAATTATTCCCTTTAGTGGTATTGTCAATACCAATATTTTAATTGAAAATGGAAAGATAAAAGCCCTAGAAAAAACAATCGAAAATGTTAGTGCGGATACGATAATTAATGCAAAGAATAGGTATATCTTGCCAGGAGTCATTGACCCCCATGTCCACTACGGGGTTTATACTCCAATAGATAATGCTGCAATAACTGAATCTACCTCGGCTGCGACTGGAGGAGTAACGACAATAATGCGAATGATTAGGTTGGAAGGTAGTTATAGAAAAATTGTCAATCATCTCGACGTAAGCAAGAATACTCACATTACCGATTATGCAGTACATGCATCTATTCTGGAACCTGAGCAAATTAAGGATATGAGTTACCTCAAAAGTATCGGTATTAATTCTTTTAAAATCTATATGAATTTAGGATCCCATCTTAAAAAAATTCTTGCAGATCTCGATCCAGGTTCATCTTCGCTAAAAGAAATTGAGGTTGATATGACAGACAAGCTACTCACAGAGATCATTAAGGTTGGTTCATCCTTGAATTCTATTATATTAGTCCATGCGGAGGACCCTGAAGTATGTTCCAGGAATATACAAGAAGTGCGTAACAAGTATGAGCAAGTCAACTCAAATATTCTCAAGTTCTGGTCATCATTAAGGCCAGAAGCGTCAGAAGTTAGTTCTATTAGAAAAATTATGAAAATTGCGTTAAATTATGAGCCTAATCTGTACTTTGTTCACATAGGTTCATCAGAAGCTTTGCGTGAAATTCACAGACATAAAAGATTGCATAAAAACCTCAGAATTTGGATTGAAACATGTCCTCATTATTTAACACATAGCACCGATTTTGATGATATTAAGGGTAAAGTAGTCCCACCACTAAGATCAAAAAATAACCTCGAAAAGTTATGGAATGCTATAAAATCTGGAATTATTGATACTATTGGAACAGATCATGTTGCGAATGAGTTAAAAAGGAAAAAAGCTGAGGGGAATTTTTGGAACGCACCGTCAGGATTTTCAGGCTTAGCAACAATGCTTCCGGTAATGTTAAGTGAAGGAGTAAATAAAAAAAGAATTGATCTTATCAGATTATCTGAAATATGCAGTGCAAATGCATCCAGGATCTTCGGATTATTTCCAAAAAAAGGGACTATTATGGAAGGATCAGATGCCGATTTAACTTTAGTGGATATGGAAAAAGAACAAACGGTAACTCCTGATATATTAAATTCTCATTCAGACTATACTATTTACGATGGTTGGAAGCTCAAGGGATGGCCAATTATGACTATTGTGAGAGGAAAGATAGTAATGGAGGATGGGAAAATAGATAAAACATATATTGGTCACGGTAACTTCGTTGAAACTGCCAAGACCTCTCAACAAGAGTTAGACAAACAGATGTAAATTTGTATTTACAAATCGTTTAAATTACATTTTGTTATAATTATCCACAGTTCTTGAAGAACATTTTAGAAGTACGAGATGTTAAAAAATATTTCCCAATCAATACGAGTCTTTTTTCTTTTGCGAGTCCAAGAAAAAAATATTATAAAAAGGCATTAGACGGCGTCAGTCTAAATATTCCAGAAGGACGAGTTTCTGTTTTGGTGGGAGAATCAGGTTCTGGTAAAACTACACTGGCTAGAATAATTCTACGAGCGATTGATCCAGATTCAGGTTCAATTATTTTCAATGGAAGTAATATAGTCAGAAAAAGTGGAAAAGATCTTTGGAATTTTCGCAAGCAAGCTCAAATGATTCATCAAGATCCGTATAGTTCACTAAATCCATTAATGAAAGTATTTGACATTATAAAAGAACCAATTGATATTTTTTTTAAAGATTACTCCAATGAGGAACGTATTAATAAAATCCTTACTGTATTGGATGATGTAAACCTTAAGCCGTCGGCAGAATTCGCTGAAAAGTATCCTCATATGTTATCTGGGGGTGAAAGACAAAGAGTTGCTATTGCCAGATCACTAGTTATTGAGCCTAGATTAATTATAGCAGATGAACCCGTTTCAATGCTTGATGTCTCAATTAGATCACAGATACTCCAGATAGTAAAGCAATTAAGTGTTAGTCGCAACATAACGGTGTTCTACATTACTCATGATTTGGCAACATCAAGATACATTGGAGACGAGATCTCTGTTATGTATGCTGGCAAGATAGTTGAGAGTGGATCGATAGACAGGGTGTTATCAAATCCACTGCATCCATATACCCAGGCATTATTAGACGCCATCTCAGAACCAAAGTTTGACAATATTGACAAAGAGAAGGCAATTAGAATCAAAAATTTTGATTCAGCGCCTGCAGAGAGTGGTTGTAAATTTTTCAACAGATGTCCTTACAGCATGGAAATATGTAAAATGGAACCAGAACTAGAAATGAAAGAACAAGAACATGATGTATCTTGCTTTCTTTACGAGAAAAAATGAAAGCCAAAGATAAAGAAGAATAAAAAACTGTATAATTCAAAATCATGAATATCTATTAGAACTTAATATCAAGTTAAATCAGCTCGACATGTAAGTAACAAAAAAAATAAAAACGAATGGAAGGGGTTTTAATTTCTAAGAATGGACATCGTCCTAATTTTTAAGGGCATCCTTCCATCTTTTGTATGAAGTAACCGTTCTGTTGTATGCTGTCTTCGACTACTTTTGGAGCTTCTTGAACATGACAAAATTGGCATTCCTCTTGAGTCATCGACTGACCTCCTTGACCAGCATCCTTTAGGTATTCCTTTCCGAATTCTATTGCTTTTTCATGTGGAGTTGAAGATTCCACTATAACGTCAAAGTGCATAATCTTTCCATCTTTTTTTGCTACATATGTATCATATACTGCACATTCCATGTCAGTAGGTATCAACAGTCGCTATTTATTCTATTCAATACATGCAAAAAATGATTCTTCTTTATACACAATCATAATTATTATAGGTCGTGCGATTTCATAATGTTTGTGCACTTAACGAGAGAAGAAGAGGATGCGCTGGATGAAAAACAAGGCACAGCCATCTCAACCGCATATAAGATATTGTTAGCTATAGGTAAAGCAACCAACGCAGAAAAATTAATTCCTGTAGAATGGGTTCACCTATCTGGTGTCAATTATAACACAATTGGCGATGCAGGAGTAAATTTTCTCACCGAGTATAGTCAAGAAGCGCGATTTCTAGTTCCCACAACAATAAATCCAATGGGATATGATAGTCATAAACAGAATAACCTATCCAGCAATTTCAAGAAACAACAGGGACAAATAACCAACGCATATGAGAAAATGGGTTCTGTGCCTTCATTTTCATGTATCCCTTATGAACTATTTCAATTACCAGATAGGGGACATAACGTCAGCTTTGCAGAAAGTAATGCAGCAGTAATGGCAAATTCAATATTTGGTTTACACACAAACAAAGAAAGTTCTCTTAGCGCTTTAGCTAGTGCCATAACTGGTAAGGCTCCCTACTCAGATCTTAGAATTAACAGTATAAGGGATCCAAAAATCAAAATTAAGATAGAGAAAGAGCTCAAGACGGAATTGGATTATGGAATATTGGGATATTTTTCTGGTAATTCGGTAAAAGAAAGCTGTGTTTCTTTTGGTCATCAAATTAGTAGCATAGACATGTATAAGACCAAGGCTCTAGCTGCTGCCTTGGGTACTTCAGGTGCATGTGGAATGTTCTCTAGCAAGGAAGTATATGATGAGAGTATATCTTATGGAAAAGAGGAAGAAAAATCAATAGTAAATGAACTCAACACCACTGATTCTGGAGATGTAATAGCATTGGGGAGTCCTCAACTAGGAATGTACGAATTGGAGTTGGTATCAAATATGATTGGCGGGAATAAATTCTCTAAAAAATGCATGATCTTTTGTCCTCGACCAATATACGAAAAATCTTGCAAATCCGGAATAGCCCAGAGACTTGAAAATGCGGGCGCGAGTATAATTTGTGATGCATGTACATGTTTATCGCCTCTCTTATCACGTGAGGAATATGATAGTGTAATTACAAATAGTGTCAAAGCGGCCCACTATCTCAACAAATCTAATGGGGTATCAGTATGCCTGACGGATATAAAATCCATTATAAGGAATTATACAAAGTAATAGATCTGCCATGGATTATTCTTTAAATTGCAAAGTAATTGTAGGGGGGAGGGCAAAAGGAAGAATTCTGTCAACAAAACAACCTATCAACTTTTTGTCTTCAGTGGATCATTTGACCGGATTGATAACCGATAAGAATCATGAATTGTGTGGAGAATTCCTTAAGGATAACCTTTTGATTTTTCCATACGCCGTCGGAAGTAGTGTAGGCGCTTACTCGATTTTTGCGCTGAAATGCAATGGGGTATCACCATCAGGAATAATATGCACTTTAAAGACTGATATTACTACGGCTTCGGGATGTGCAATTGCAAATATACCATTGCTAGAACTCTCTAAAGATCAAGAAATTCCAGAAATCGAGAATTTCAGTGAAGGAACAGTAGATGGTATTTCGGGAATCCTGCAAATCAAAAAGGTTTAATTTAATTTGGTTGATTTATTTCAAAAGGTGCATGGCATTTGACGGGCGACCAGATCCAAACAAAGGATATGAAGAGAAAAGTCCATGCACCGTTTAGGTTTTGCAACATGGAGACTAACTTTGTCGTAGACCGTCAATAATCAGAATTTATAAAAATTAGCTGAATATATTTGGACTAGCCTGTCCAATCGTTATAAACTCAAGTTTTAATTATTCTAAGATTCCATGATTGTTGCATGTCATTATGCGGAGTTACCGTAGCCATTACATCAAGCCGGAGAGCTTCTGAACTTGCAAGCTTAGTTCGCAAGTTTGGAGGTATTCCATATATAGCACCAACTATAGGAATTAGAAATAACAATCCGCTAAATTCTCAATGTAATAAATTTATAGAAACCATCAGAAATGAGAGAATGCAATTTTTCGTATTTATGACTGGTGTTGGTGTATACAATCTATTTCAAAATATTCAAAAATTACACCAGTTAGAGACCGTGATCGAAAAGTTACAAGATACTGTAGTCATAGCAAGAAGTAACAAACCAGCAATGGAACTAAGAAAATTTGGCATTAGAGCCAACCTTGTTCCCGATATCAATACGATTGAAGGGGTATTGAACCTATTAGGAAACTTTGATATTAAAAACAGGAACATAGGGATATTATGGCATGGTGATTACTCACATTCATTTAGGGAAAAGCTTGAATCTTTAGGTTCAAAAGTGTTCGAATTTTCATCGTATACTTATTCTACAAGTCTTGGAAAAACGAATGCCGCCATGTTAAAGGAAATGGGATATGACTACGTGCCCCCTAGTGAAGAGAAAATTGGAAGGCTCATAGAAGACATAATGGCAGGTACTATAGACATAATCACCTTTACGAGTCCGCCTGCAGTTAAAGAGTTCTTTGAATTTGCAAAAAGAAACAACCATATTCATGCGTTAAAAGAGAGGCTAAACCACAATCTACTTGTTGTGTCTGTAGGGCCGTCTACTTCAAAAATGCTTGCGACATTTCATGTTCTAGTAGATATCATGCCGGCTACTTACCGCATGGGACCTATGGTAAAGGAATTGGCGGATTTTATTTCGTCATATTGATAGTCTATTTCGCGTTAGATCGCAAAATTGTTATAAAATTCACGTAACATTTTTTATGAGGTCTCACCAATAATAAGCAAATTGTCTAATTTTTGCCCTGAATGTGGTGGAGAATTAAAGTTGGATACTGCTACCAAGAATTTCATCTGCAAAAGCTGCGGTCTTTTTGCTTCCAGGGAAAAAATGGAGGAGTTAAGAGATAAAACCTTTAGAGATGAAGGCAACGATAGGAAAAAATATCATGATGACTATCTTGATTGGTGGACTTCATCAAAGAAAGACAAGCAAAGAATGTAGATAGAAAATCCTGCAAGGAATTCTAGTTACTGAGCAGCGTCCATTGGTACCATATGATCTTCCTTTCTAGTCTTTAATGCCGTCATGAGTTCCGTCTCAATAATTCTTGGCAATTTTCTTATTTTGTTTACAACTATATCGCGCATTTCTTCCAAGTCCTTTGCTCTTATTTTTAAGAGAAGATCAAATCTTCCATGCATTTCATGAATTTCGAGAACCTCCTCTATGGATGAAAGGCTATTTGTTACTTCATCAGCGGTTCCAGGTTCGATGTTTATGCCCATGAATGCCAGGTGATCATAGCCGAGTTTATTGTTGTCCAAGGATATGGTGAATTTCTTAATAATACCCGCGGCAATTAGTCGCCTGACTCTAATATGAACAGTAGCATCGGATATTCCGATTTGTTTTGCAATTTCAACAAAGGGTAGTGAGGAGTCTTTATTCAATATATTTATGATTTTGAGATTAATTTCATCAATAACATCATGGCTAGTCGTCAAATCAAAAATTACTTTGTAGTTATATACTTAAATGCTTTTAGAAATAGTTTCCTTGAGGACCAGTGATAATTTCCTGGACCGTGCGATTGACGATAAAAGGTATTAATGATCAATGCCCCCAAGCAATAACAATTCCGATGTCTAAAGTGTGTAGTAAATGCAAGAAAAATAATTCCATTTATTTAAGGCAATATTCTGGAGAATTTTTGTGTAAAAAATGCTTTATCAAATCGATAGAATACAAAGCAAAAAGGACAATATCAAAATATTCAATGATAAAACATGGTGATACTGTGGCAGTTGCAGTCTCGGGAGGTAAAGACAGTCTTGTGCTTCTGAATATATTAAAAAATACATTTAGTGGTCCAAATCCTGAGTTAGTAGCCATAACTGTAGATGAGGGAATTAAGGGTTATCGAGATGAATCATTAAGCATTGTAAAGAATTTTTGTTCCAGCATAGGCGTTGGAAACAAGGTAATGAGTTTTAATGAACTTTTTGGATTATCAATGGATAAAGCCATGGAGGTTAGACCCTCAGAGAAAATTTCATCATGTTCCATGTGTGGAACTTTTCGGAGAAGGGCAATAGATCTCCTTGCAGAATCTTGTGGAGCAAATGTTATTGCTACCGGCCATAACTTGGATGATTACATCCAGACATTTCTAATCAATTTGTTTGCCGGCGATGTGGAAAGAATCGGATGGACATATCCAGAACCAGTAGAGTATGGGAGTAGTAGCTTAAGGAAAGTCAAGCCATTAATGGAAATATATGAAAGAGAAATTATAACGTACGCTATTCATACAAATATTCCATTCCAAACAGAAGAGTGCCCATATAAAGACGAAAGTATAAGAAGTGCCTTTAGGAGGCACTTAAATAATCTTGAGAAAATACATCCGGGCATAAAATACAATGCATACAATTCAATCTTGAAAATTGCAAGGAAGGTAAAATCTGCAAACACAAGTACAATTAATACTACAAATGTAAATAATGCTATTCAGCAGGAACATAGACGATGTTTGGTATGCAATAGAGACTCTTCTAACACAGTATGCTCAGTCTGTCGCACATTGAATTTGTTAGTTAAAGGGAATTAGAGCCTACTTACCCTCTATCAATGCAATTTTGTTTGAACATACAAGTAAAGAAATTTTTACGTGGGTGAGTCACGTAGTTAGTTATTTGTATTAGAAGTCTTAAATAAAATTCTGGCGACTAATCGTTTAGTCTATCTTGAATTCATTGTTAGGATAGTCAATTGATTGGTGCTTTCTTCACCGGTTAGGCACCAATCAATTCCTTGAAATTAGTATTGTTAACGTAAACAAGGAGTAATTAGTTATTGCAGTAAGTTTTCTCTTTACCAAACAATCCGATTATGTTTTTGTTAACAGGATACACAAATATATCTAAATCGTGTAATATTTTTCGCGGTAGTAGGTAGGATTGGGGTGTTAGCCGTACCCCAAACCGGAAATCGGCTTTATGCTGGGATCAGTAACTACTGGGTAAATCTTTAGATGTGAAGTTCCTGCTTGCTAGGCTGATATGAAACCACGCCGTGTCGGATG
>JAATVN010000159.1 GCA_014523595.1 Nitrososphaerales archaeon TH5888
GGTGGTGTTAATAGTCCGGTTCGTTTCTATGAACCGTATCCTTTTTTCGCCTCATATGGAAGAGGTTCAAAAATTATTACACAAGAACATGATACTCTAATTGATTATTGCCTTGGGTATGGCGCAGTCATTCTAGGACATGCATATTTTGATATCATAAGTGCTGTAAAAACACAATTGGACAAGGGCAATATTTTTTGTGTTCCCACAGAAAATGAGGTCAAACTTGCTGAACTAATTATTGAAATGATTCCCAATATGGAAATGGTAAGACTAATGAACACTGGATCAGAATCAACAATGCACTCTATAAGATTGGCAAGAGCTTTTACAAAGAAAAAAAAGGTTGTTAAATTTGATGGATGTTATCATGGTGCTTACGATTACGTTCTAGTTAGTCCCGGATCAAGTGCTTCAACCGCTTCATTTGACGGCAATTTAGAAGAGTCAATGAGACAAACCTTGCTATTACCATACAACGACATAAGCGCACTTGAAAATTTGGTTAAACTGAACAATGATATCGCCTGTGTAATAATTGAGCCAGTTTTGGCCAATATGGGTTTGATAATTCCAGAGGAAGATTATCTTAGCAAACTGAGGAGAATATGTGAAAGGGAAGACATAGTTCTAATTTTTGATGAAGTTGTCACTGGATTTAGACTCTCACCCGGCGGTGCCTCAGAATATTTTGGAGTGGTACCTGACATTATGACGCTTGCAAAATCAATCGGGAATGGGTTTCCACTTTCAGCCTTAGTGGGGAGAAAGAAGATAATGGAATTGTTATCACCAAAAGGAACGGTATTTCAAGGAAGTACTTATGCTGGAAATCCAATTTCTGTTAGTGCAGGAATTGCAACATTAGAAAAATTGAAAGATGTAAAAAATGATTTATATCCAAAGCTTTCACGTTTTTCTGATAGATTAGCAAATGGAATAAGGGATAATCTGAAAGATCTAAAATTTGAAGGCAGTATTAATAATATCTCGTCTATGTTCCAACTTTTCTTTACCGATGAACAAATAAAGAATGCATCTAATATTAGAAAATCAAATGACCTGCTTTATAAGAAATTATTCTATGAACTACTAAAATCCGGGATATTCATTCCTCCATCGCAATTTGAGACTTGTTTTATTTCCTACTCGCATGATGATGAAGATATTGACAAGACCGTTGAATCGTTTGCAAAAGCCTTGAAAAAAGTGAAAGAAATTGCATAGTTTCAGCGTTGCTACTCGTGGAAGCAAGCTTGCCCTAATACAAACTGAGATATTGGCGAACAGTTTGCGGAAACTATATCCCGCAGTGAAATGTGATATTGTTAAAATAAAATCGAGTGGAGATATCAATAAGAACAAACTACTTTTTTCGGTCAATGAAAAAGGAGTCTTTGAAAAGGAAGTCGATAAAGCAGTATTAGAAGACAAGGCCGATTTTGCAGTCCACAGCATTAAAGACATACCAACCGATATTGATGATGAGCTAGTTATTGCATCAATATTGAAACGAGAAAAGCCAAACGATGTCCTGATTGGAAAATCAAAATTAACTTTAGAAAATTTAGAACCAAATTCTAATGTGGGTACAAGTAGTTTAAGAAGAGCTGTTCAAATAAAAAGGAAGAATCCAAAAGTAAAAGTGATTCCAATAAGGGGTAATGTTGAAAGTCGGGTAAGAAGATGCATCGACGGACCGTTTGATGCCCTTGTTCTGGCGGAGGCTGGGCTAAAAAGGCTTCACATGAGTAACTTAATAGTGCAGAGGTTTAACTATTTAGATTTTGTTCCTGCTCCTGGACAAGGCGCAATTGGAATTGTATGCAGAAAGGATAACAAGAAGACAGTTAATATATTACAAAAGATTGAGGACAAACCAACAAGATACGCTATCGATGCTGAACGATCTTTGATACACTATTTGAACGCAGGTTGCAGATTTCCCGTGGGCGCCATAGCATTACCTAATTTAAGAACAAATAGAATCGTAATGCATGCATCTGTTTTTTCTGCAGATGGTTCACAATCAATGAATGTAAGAAAATCAGATGTGATAACAAACGCATCGCAGGTTGGAATGGATCTAGCAAATGATTTACTATCAAAGGGAGCAGCAGATTTTGCACATGAATGGAGAGAGGCACTAGAAAAGTGGAACAGTCAAAAGTAGGGCCGAAAGGTAAAGTGTATATTTGTGGAGCAGGTCCGGGTGACCGAGATTTGTTAACGATAAAAGCTGCCAAATTACTGTCAGAATGTGATGTTATTCTTTACGACAGATTAGTAAACAAAGGAATTCTTAACATGACTTCCTCCCATTCAAAGAAAGTATATGTTGGCAGGGAGTCAGGAGATCCAACTACAAATCAAATGATTACAAATGAACTTATGCTAAAGTATGCCAATGATGGTAAGAAAATTCTTAGATTGAAGGGAGGTGATCCATTTATTTTTGGACGTGGCGGCGAAGAAGCTGAATTTCTATCATCCAAAAATATAAAATATGAAATAGTTCCTGGCATATCTTCTCTAAATGGTGCCGCAGTATATGCGGGCATTCCATTAACACATAGGGATTACTCATCTTCTGTCGTCATACTAACAGGTCATGAATCAATTGAGAAAAAAAAGTCATCTATAAAATGGGATGCAATAGCAAAAGCAGCTGATACCATTGTGATTTTCATGGGTCTGGAGCAACTAAAACACATTACCAGAAAGATGATTGGAGCGGGAGTAACCAAAAAGTCAGACATCGCGGTTATTGAAAATGCTACCTCAAATAAACAGAGAGTGATAATTGGTAACTTGGACAATATTGTAAGAAAAGTTAAGCAGAAAAAAATTCAATCTCCTGCTATAATCATTATTGGAAAAGTTGTTGGAATTCAAAACAAGATAGAATGGTTCCTTCCAAATAACTAGATTTACCCAAAAATAATAATATCCTAAGTTAGTAATCCTAATGCTTTTATGACTAGCTAATTTTATTATCTTGTTGAGTAAAATTTTCCTCAATAAAACCATCGCAATAACACGTGGGGAAAAAAACAATACAGAGTTTACAAGAATTGTGAAGGAAGAGGGA
>JAATVN010000160.1 GCA_014523595.1 Nitrososphaerales archaeon TH5888
GACAATCTATACAAATATGGTATTCACACGGATCCGTCCCAGAAGGAGAGTAGAACGATTTATACTTTTCACACCCTTTTCTACAAAAATCGCATTCCATAAAAAATAAATGGCATCATTACATTTATGTCTGATCCAATCAATCTCAATATCTCTAATTAAAGATACTAAACGAACCTTTAATGGGCCTCATCTTTTTAATTTCAATTGCAAATTTCCTTAGATTAGCTGTAAGGCACAATGAAATTTGTCATTTGAATTTTCAAATTAAAAATGTACTATAGTTATTACAACATTGTCTTGGTAACTATCTTTTCGTATTATGATTCAATATTACGAGGAATGTTGAACGATATTTTTAGTGGATCGAATCTAGTATTAATGAAGCTCATTTAGCATATTAAGACAATCTTCATATTGGTACTGTTATTATGTATTATTAATATGCAATTTTTTTCCTTAAGGGAGTATCACGCAAAGGTGTTTTGTATTTGTCTTTAGGTATAAAAAAAATATTAGTTACAATAGATGGTTCTGAAAATTCTAAGAAAGCTGCTGAGTATGCAATTAGTCTTGCCAAAAAATATGACGCTGAATTAATAATATTATATGTATTGTATTCAGAATTGGGATTTGCTTATTCAAATCTATTAGGAGTCACTACTCCAAGAGCTATTAAGGATGTATTAGAAACGCAAAAGAAAGACGTGCAAAAATGGTTTGATGAAATAAAAAGTAAACTTGTGAACACCAAGATTTCTGTAACGGATAGGATCATTGTTTCGGTGTCATCGATTGTCGGTGAAATAGTAGATTTTGCAGATAAAGAAAAAGTAGATTTGATAATATTGGGAACCAGGGGAAGAACTGGATTCAAAAAATTGTTACTTGGAAGTGTAGCAGAGGGTGTAGTGAATCATTCATCATGTCCTGTAATGGTAGTAAGATAATAACTTCGTTGTAGCATGCTTTGGAAAAAAGGCTATAAAGTGGAAAATCTAGAATTTGAGAGGCCGCAGAAAACTCACATTTTATTTAGAAAAATAAATAGCTCAAGAAATCAGAAAGTATGTAACAATTAGTCGACCTTAATTAAAAAGAAAAATGAAATTTTTTGAGTTAAAATTTAGCTAAAAATTTCCAATGTTTTTGATATAGAACAATACTAGAAAATATTGATAGCGAAAGCTCATAAATCTGCAAGTTCATAATATGGCGATGCTAAAAAATAGTAAACAATTTATTAATCTGATAAATATGTGCCGCGAAGAAAAAGATATTGGAAAAAGATATCAGCTACTGAATCACATTAATCACTTGGTGCCATCAGAGCTTAGGGTATCAATCCCATCGATTATTACTCATGACTGTATAGACCAGATTTTGAGTTCTATGGAAGAAAAAATTTCACCTCCCATCTATGAACTTACGTCATAATTTACAACTTCAATCGAAATTAGGTTCCTCGATTTTACTTCTGCAAAATTACATCTATGAGAATAATTTTTAGATATTATTCTCGGTGCAATTCTAGCATGTGTTCTTTCAATTCCTCTTGGGTATTGAATGTCATTCCGCATGCTGCGCATTTTTCTTGACCATCCGAAGACATATTGTACAATATTCAATATAGAATATAACCATTTCAATCTTGCACATTCATAACAACACAAGATGAGAGTACTACTTCATATGAAATATTTTTTCTGGTTTTATCTTTAATATCACTCTTCGTTCTCCTTTTAACCTTCGTGGAAATTTATCCATGTCAATATATTTTCTTGCTAATTTATCGATATGTTTTTCAGCTGCGTCTCCGGTAATTTGATCTATCACCTTACCCCTGATGGTAACCATTTCATACTGATTATTTTGATCAATTATTGATAAAGCTACTCTGGGATCTCTGGAAATATTCGTCTGTTTTATTCTACCTAATGCAGTATTGATTAGAATATTACCATTTTCAATATCAACCCAGGTTGGAGTAACATGCGGAGAGCCATCTTTCATTAACGAAGACAAAAAGGCAAAATTCTTCCTTTCAAAAAGTTCTCTAATGTGAGGGTCGCTTAACTTCTCATTTGATTGTTCACTCATAGACAATTATTGACATTATTTTTAATAACAGTTTCCTAGGTAAAAGTATGCGATATTGTATAAATCAAGTTTTTTATATAGCAACGAATATTGATGACTGAAAATGAGTCGAAATTTTATTATATTAAAGTGAGAAATAATACTGAATTTGAAAAGAAGTAAACAGGATGAGGTAAACAATAGTGTATTGAAAGTACTGGTAGAA
This sequence comes from Nitrososphaerales archaeon TH5888, assembly GCA_014523595.1. Classification (GTDB taxonomy): domain Archaea; phylum Thermoproteota; class Nitrososphaeria; order Nitrososphaerales; family Nitrososphaeraceae; genus TA-21. The sequence goes on from JAATVN010000160.1 coordinate 2,306, forward strand.
ATTGAAGAAAAGGCAAGAAAGGATTTTCTTCCTTCGATAGGGCCTATTAAGGGAAAAATCATAGAAGATGTTATTAAGGATCACAAGCCAAAGAAGGTACTCGAAATTGGAACATTGCACGGATATTCGGCAATTTTAATTGCAAATACTATGTTAGGTTACATATACAGAAAAGAGAATTTTGACATTGATTTTAAGTCAACTGAGACTATTCTCATAAGTGTGGAAAAGGATGAGAAACTTGCAACCATAGCAAGAAATAACATTGAAAATTCAAGATTGTCTAAATTAATACAAGTAATTAATGGCGATGCAATAGAAGAGATTCCAAAGCTTAAATCCAAATTCAGCATGATTTTCTTGGATGCCACAAAGAGCGAATATCTAAAATATCTTCAACTTATTGAAGA
>JAATVN010000161.1 GCA_014523595.1 Nitrososphaerales archaeon TH5888
CAGAGTATTATGGAGGATTATGTATTAGATTAAAGGGTGGTGCCCCGGGTATCGGAAAAACAAGTGTAATAAAAATAAATAATTCCAAAGTTGCGATTTTCTGTTTTTCTCCTATTTTTACCCGGTATTTTATCGAAGGTATTGGAAGGATTTCAAACCATGAATGTAACCAAATGATGATAAAGACACTCGGAACTAAAAGTATTATAGATTTCCTAGAACTATCTTACGACTTTTCACAATCATTGCGATTCGTAAATAAAAGCTGCAATAACTTGATGGACCTCTTATTACAAAACGGCTTTCATAGTAGTGTGGCTCTATTTGGACAGACCGTTTTCACAATCGTGAAAGAAAATGAGCTAGAAGAATTAAGAAAGATTTCAAAAAATTTCTCTGCAAGGTTATTTATTTCTGATATTGAAAATGAAGGTGCTAGATTAATTAGAAAACACGATACATGAAATTCCACCGACTCATCCAAGAGCAAAATCGCTCATTATGCGAGAAAAATTGGTTGAGGGCTTTAGGAAGGGAATTGTTGTTCCACAAGGATTGATTGCCCATGGTAGAGGCGAGACCTTTGATTATTTACTGGGCGAAAGGACCACAAGATATGCATACGACGCTGAGAAAGCGGCTGTCTGTTTATTATTGCTATCAAATGAGTCAATTATTTCTATCAATGGTAACACAGCTGCGTTATGTGCGAGGGATCTAGTTATATTGAGTAATCATACTAAGTCAGGAATTGAGGTAAACCTTTTTCATAAGAGTACAGCTAGAACCAATGCAATTGCAAAAATATTAAGAAAAGAAGGGGCAACTGAGGTATCGGGATTGAACACCAAACTAAAATCCGTTATTAAGGGCATATCAAGTAATCGCAGATATGTTGATAAGAATGGGATAATGAAGTCTGATACTATTTTTGTTGCACTTGAAGATGGTGATAGAACAGAAAGTCTAGTGAAAATGGGCAAGCAGGTAATTTCTGTTGATCTAAATCCGCTATCACGTACTGCAATGGCTTCTGATGTTACTATTGTTGACAATATTGTACGTGCGATACCAAATATGATAAAGATCTCAGAACAATTAGTTAAGAGAGATAAATCGTACTTATTGCAACAGATTAAGAATTTTGATAACAAAGAAAATATGCACAAATCGTTGCTATTGATAAGAAGAGGAATTTGAAATGGGAAGTCAAAAAAAATCAAAGCTAACAATTTCTGAAATTCTGAATAAGAAAAAAAACAAAGAAAAAATAACAATGTTAACATCGTACGATTATTCCATATCTCGTATTTGTAATGAGACTGATTTGGATATGGTCTTGATAGGTGATAGTGCAGCAACTGTCATGCTGGGATATGATTCGACTAGAAAAATAGGAATGAACGAAATGTTGACATTTTGCAAAGGAGTAGTAAATGCAATAACAAGACCAATAATAGTTGCTGACATGCCTTTTGGATCCTATCAAATGGGAACGTCAATTTCAATTAGAAATGCTCTTAAATTCTTAAGATGTGGTTGCGATGCCGTCAAGTTAGAGGGCGGATTGGAAGTTGTTGATATTGTCAAAAAATTGACTAGCCTAGGTATTCCTGTAATGGGACATATAGGATTAAAACCTCAGACTACTCCACTACATCATGGCTATACTTCACAGGGGAAAACAGCCGAAGATGCAATTAAACTAATAAGCGAGGCCGAGGCTCTAGAAGAAGCGGGAGTTTTTAGCATCGTTCTTGAAAAAGTTACCAGCGAAGTAGCCTCAGTGATAACTCAAAATGTGAATGTTCCAACAATTGGGATAGGTTGTGGACCTTACGTTGATGGACAAGTATTGGTTATCCATGATATGTTAGGATTGTACAAAGAAATAGAACCTAAATTTGTAAAAAGATACCTCAATTTGTCAGATCAAATATTTGATGCGATAAAAGCATACGAGAATGAAGTTAAATCAGGAAAGTTCCCACAGGAAGAACATATGTATCATATGACGGAAGAAGAATTAGCAAGACTAGAAAAAATGCTAAAAAGGGTTTGATATGAATATTTCAAATGAGAATTCTCAAAATAAGCAACATGTATCAAAAGAAATTATAGGTATTCATAGCAATATTCTGAAAGGAAAGAAAATTGTGTTGTGCATTACTGCTAGTGTAGCTGCATACAAAGCTATAGATCTTAGTAGAATGTTGATGCGCAATGGTGCAGAGGTATATCCGGTGATGTCAAAATCAACCAAATCCAGGTTACTAACAGAGGAAATAATGAATTGGGCCACGGGAAACAAAACTGTATCAGAACTAACATCAGACTTGGAACATATAGCTCTTGCCAATTACGGTAAATCAGATATTGTCGTTGTATATCCTTGCACAGCTAACACTTTGGGAAAATTTGCTAACGGAATAGAAGATAATCCAGTAACAACTGTCCTGAGTGTAGCCTTTGGATCAAGAATACCCATTGTAATTGCTCCCGCAATGCATGAGGCCATGTATGAAAATATCATTATATCGGAAAATATCAAGAAACTAAAGTCATTAGGAGTATCGATACTAGAACCATCTATAACAGAGGATAAAGCAAAAGTAATTTCTGCCGAAAAGGCAGTACAATTTGTAATCGATAAAATCGGAATAAAGAAAGCCAAAATGACGTCTGGAATTAATGTCTTGGTAACAGCGGGCTCTACAGTTGAATATATTGATTCAGTCAGAATTTTGACCAATTTAAGTTCAGGAAAAATGGGACTGAATATAGCACAAGAATGTTTGGATAAATGCTTCAACGTAACTTTCGTTTATGGACATGGATCTTTGAATATTCCAGATGATCCAAGAATGAACATTATAAGAATCAAGACTACTGAGGAAATGTTAAAGGTTGTGAAAGAAAGAATTTTGAATGAAAAACAGCATATTGTTTTTCATGCCGCCGCCGTTGCAGATTTTTCGATATCAAATTCCAGCAAGAAAAGGACCAACAAAATGGATACTCGAAATGGAACTAAAACTATTAAACTTGTTCCAACCTCAAAAATTGTCGATAAAATAAAACAATTTGATAATAAAATTTTTCTGGTGGCGTTCAAAGCGGAATATGGAATTTCAAAGGAATTGTTAGTAAAGAGAGCTCTTGATAAACTTAATGAGTGTAATGGTGATCTAATCGTAGCCAATGATGTCTCAAGAAAAGGATGCGATTTTGGATCTGATACAAATGAGGTCTACATAATAGATAAAGAAAAGGATATAATCCATATGCCACTTGAATCAAAGAAAGAAATTGCTAGAAATTTATTAAAAATTGTTTGCAAAAAGCTAAAGATACATTGATTGATTATTTTGTGATCATAAGATTAGTAACTCTTTGGTAAATTTGGTTATAGTCAAATCGGTAACGTTGGTATTTTCATTAACTACAATCGTATCCTCAATCCTAACACCAAACTTTGAATTTATGTAGATCCCAGGTTCAACAGTAACAACCATGCCTTTTGATAATTTTTTAGATTCATTTTGACGTATCCATGGTTGTTCATGAACCTCCAAGCCA
>JAATVN010000162.1 GCA_014523595.1 Nitrososphaerales archaeon TH5888
AGGTGCTACAAAAAGGCTATCGGCTGTCAGGTGGGGTGTAGGTAAGAGAATAGTCTACGCCTGGATTATTACTATACCAGCTAGCGCGGCAGTAGCAGCATTAGTATCGATAATAATCAGACTCTTCGTATAATTCCCAAGTAAATTAATTAATCCTAATCTAGGAATGACAAATTAAATCTAGTTAATAGGCTTCAGAATATATATACCACTTAACGATTCTTAACGAGATGAACTATGGGGTAAAAATGTCATATGTTACCACAGGTTCTATTACCTTGCTTATTCTATTGATGTTTATTCCAAATCAGATGTTATTTAGCCAGAGTTCGGAAGAATTGTCATCCTCTCCAGTGCTAAAAGAGACAATAAAGATAGTTAACCCGATCACAACCCAAAACGTGAGTACAGGAGAAGAATTGATAATATCAGGTCAATCATCAGATAACACTCTGAAAAATTGTTCCGTCTCTCTGATAGTCAATGATGTTCGGCCCTACCAATATGCTGTTGCAAGTGGAGCAGGGGGTATAACTGATTTTTCTCAGTGGAAATTTGTATTACACACTAATTATACACATATTATTGAAGGTGAGAATAAGATAACTGCAAAATTACTATGTACATCTGCACCTACACGCTGGTATAGCGTATTTGTCAATGGAGTTCCTAATTACAGTAATGAAGATATGTTATCTCCTGTACAGTCAGAAGTACGGCAAGATATACCCACTACGAATTTATCTGATATTAAAGATACAGCCAGTTACAACAATAACGTAATGCTTGTTTCAATTTCTTCTCAGAAAAAACCCATCGCAAGAGGTGATACCCAGAACACCACAATAACTGTTACTGATTCAGTTTCAAGAGCAATTGCAAATGCCGATGTAGACGGGAAATTGATATATCCTGGAGATAACTACGAAAAAGATTTTAAGGGAAAAACGGATTCACAGGGCAAATTTGTTTATTCATGGATTATCGGAAAGAACGGAGATGTGGGACCGCTTTCCGTGCAAGTGGACGTATCAACTCAAGCGTACATCTCTTCTTCAGTGACAAGTTCTTTTGACATTGTGGACTCCGTTGCAGCATCAGGAATCAACAATGTTTTAGGTGATACCTTGGATAACAAATCTGAAATTGACTTTGTCATCGCCGGGGACTATGGCTGCGATGCAAAGACCAGACAAACCATAAAGAGTATGGAAAAACTGAATCCTAATTTGGTCTTTGCCTTAGGGGATTTATCAGAAGTAAAAAATACAAACTGCTTTTTTGATATCATTTCAGAATTACATGATGACGATAAAGTTAAGATAGCACTGGGTGAAGATGATACTGATAGCAATAAGCGATATAGTGACTTTGTTAAACATTTTGATCTAGAAAGTCCATTTTACTCATTTGACTATCAAAACATTCACTTTCTGGCTATGTCAACGGGCAAGAATTCGTTTATTCCATATGCGAATGGATCTGCTCAGTACAAGTTTATCAATGATGATTTGAGTAAGGCAGCTAATAATTCAAACATAGACTGGATAATAGTGTACGGATATAGGCCTTTTTACACGTCACCCACCATTCATCCATCAACTGAAATTTTAAGAGAAACATATCCTCCATTATTTGAAAAATATGGTGTTGATTTGGTAATATCTTCACATAATCATAATTATCAAAGATCCTATCCTTTGGTGTATAATATAGAAGAAACTCGCCAACCAATAATTAAGGATGTAAATGCTAGTCGTTACTACATGCCTGGTGTTCCTATCTATGTTGTAGTAGGCACGGCAGGAAATAATCTTTATGATTTCAGGGGACAAGCTCCATTTATGGTAACTCAGGTTCAAGAAAGTGGGTTTCTACATGTCAATATCTCTAACACAAACCAACATATGCTTACTGGAACATTTTATAATATTGGAACGGGAAATTATGATGACAAGTTCATGATTATCAAATCAGAGTTTGAATGATTTTGTGTAATATGAGAAGATGAATAAACTCAGCAATTATACAAATCAATGAGGAATTAGCCAAAAACTATCTAGGCAAAGGTTTGAAAAATTATTAAAACATAGAGAAAAGAAATGGAAAGGAACAAGCTAGAACCATGTTAGAAACGAGTATGCCAGGCTGTATGGTAAAGGGAAACAAGTAAATCCGTCTTGCGGATATTACTAATTCTTAATATACAATTTTTATGCCTTTCACTTTTAACTATTACTGCGTTAGTTTTCGTTATCTAATTGCAACTAATATAAAATTAAGACCATAGTAAAAAAGAGGAGCTGTTAACAGTATGGTTATCAATTTGTGATACTTTGATCGTATAACCTTAATGCCTCTGGAAGCAAAATATGAAGTTAATCCAAGCCACGCATAGTCCATCCATATATGCACGGAAAAAAGAAAAACTATTCCAAGTGGGTATCCTAGCAGTGCTATTGAATCTGATATTAGTTTAATACCAACAGAAATCCACCAGAGAAAGAAAAATGGATTAAGACCTGTGAAGATAATTCCAACTAGAACTGGATTTTCAATTCTAAATGAGTTGACTGCATAGTGACGATTATCAATTTTGCTTATATTCCTTACCACATAGAGGATTCCAAAAGCAATCAGGCTTATTCCTCCAATAAAACTAATGACTTTGAATATGCTAAAACTCATATTCAGAGAAGAGAATATAATCAATGGCATGGAATAGAGGATTATTACGGGCAGCTCTACTATCGTATGTCCAATTGCTATCTTTATTCCTGACCAAAATCCACCGTATTTGCTTAAAGCTAGATTTGCAAAGAATAGTGGACCTGGAGTAAGAACGCCAGATACTGATACAAGTATGATTTGTAACCCCATGTCAAGTAATATCATAGTAAACCAAATCCTTCACCACTGAATGGGTTTCTTGTATCTGAAGAATCTACCAGTAGGACCATTTGCATCAATTAATGCAAAGTGAACTATATCTCTGGCTGCAGTCTCAGGACTTAAAGGAGCCAATTTACTCCCCATCTCAGTGCTGACCCATCCGGGACATACTGCATTTACCTTGATGCTTCCATCTCTTAATTCATCGGCCATAATCAATGTAAGTGCATTAAGTGCCGCCTTTGAGATTCGGTAAGCAGCTTCGTAGCCGGCCATCTCATTCATTGCTCCATATCCTGAAGAAATGTTTACTATTCGACCATATCCATTTTGTCTCATAATAGGAACAAAGGCTCTACACATGTTAAATGCACCATAAAAATTGACCGCCAATGTTTCTTGTATAATTTTCTCATCTACGTCAAACACACTTACTCCTCCATCCAAATAAACTCCCGCATTATTGATCAAAATATCAACTCTTCCATAATTCTTTAGAATCCAATTCCGAAGACTTGCAATGTCTTCACTATCTGTCACGTCGAGTCTGTGATATGCGATATTATCATGAGCATATAATTTAGCTACTGCCTGTCGCCCGTCTTCTTCATTCCTACTCGTGAGAACGACATGGCAACCAGCCCCAGAAAGTTCCTTACATATCTCATATCCAATGCCGCGATTTCCACCAGTTACAATTGCTACATGACCAGATTGTTCCAATTTTGGGTTATTTGCATAATGCTTACATCGTTATTATCAATTTTGTCATGCAATATTGACTCGTATGCCGATGATTCTATTCTATTTTTAATTGATATTCAGACTTTTAGTTGATACTTCATTCGGATTTATTTTCCAAATGGAACCTACATTTAAAATATGACAATTGTCCCTACTATTTTAATGAAAAGAGACGTTAGGGCCAAATATGTTGACGGATTCGTATTAGCCGTTCCTAAGAGTAAGATTAATGCATATCTACGATTAGCCAGAATGTGCAGCAAGATATGGCTTGAGCACGGGGCTCTGGAATTTCGGGAGTGTGTAGGTGACGATCTTCAGATAAAGATGGGAGTGCCATTTCCAAAAATGATCAAGACTAAACCCAAAGAAACTGTCGTTTTTTCATGGATTACGTACAAATCTCGAGCTCATAGAGATAGTGTTAATTCCAAAGTGATGAAGGATTCGCGGATGGAAAATATGGATCCAAAATCCATGCCCTTCGATTTTAAGCGCATGATATATGGTGGTTTCAAGATCCTAGTAAATGCCTCATAACTTTTGCTATTAATTTACTAGAATAGATAATCAAAAAGGAAATATCAGTAATATAGGTGAATTATAATAGTAAATAATTTTTCCAATCTATGCAAATCATTTGGGAATAACCGAAAAAAAAGTAAGAATTTAGAATCTTAATTACATTACCTAGCCACTATTGACCTAAGCCTAGTAATTGTAATTTTTTTATGTCTTTGATTCCAGTGTTTTGAAAAATCTGAGATCAAGGATTCGAAATTATCATTTGATTTCTTATCCCTAGCAATTTTGCTAAATTTCTGTCCATATCTGATACAAGTCCAGCAACCAACAATGGGAATCAATGGGGCAATGTAATAGCCTGTTTGCTTTCCTGTAAATCCCCAAGCTTCACCTACCACACAATACTTAGAATCCTTTACTAAAATCATTCGATCTATTTCATCTATTCCATTTCTGAATTTTTTGGACCAATTGGGACAAATTTCTTCAAATGACAAATCAGATTCTAAAGCCTGCGATTCAGATTGAGTTCCCCTGAGAAACTCTAACTTTACCATGATAATATATGCACGAACTAATCTATAACTTTAACCATAAAATTCTTGTTTCCATCATCTTGAAGATTCGGGCATAGAGTTAGCACAGGTTAAAAAATTGTCATGTATCTTGGATTAGAAAAGTGGAGATAATCATTTTTTGCATATGCGAGTCATCTTGTAAATCATTCAACTAGATCTTACTCAATTCATCTTCATCACTGTATGCTCTTTCGGCATGTTCTTCAATATCCAATCCAGACTCTTCTACCTTTGAGGAGACTCGCACTCCGATCAACACATCTATCACTTTCATTATTATATATGTGCCACCGAATCCAAGACCTGCGGCAATACCAACCCCTATTGCTTGTATCAACAACTGATTTGCATTACCATACAAAAGACCATTAACACCAGTAGGATTTATTGCAGTAGAAGCAAATATTCCTATAGATAACGCACCTATTATTCCTGCGATCCCGTGGACGGAACTAACATCAAGCGCATCATCAATTTTGAGTCTGTCTTTGAGCAAAAGTACTCCAAGATAAGATGCTATACCTATCGCTATGCCAATAACAAATGCGTGTTCAACGCTCACGTATCCAGATGCGGGAGTTATTCCTGCAAGACCAGCTATTGCTCCATTAATTGCAGCTATTACACTCGGTTTTCCCGTTTTCATCCATGAGAGTCCTACCCATATTAGCGCAGATACCGCCGATGCCATGTGAGTATTAATCACAGTGTTGCCAGCAACCCCCCCTGATGCAAGAGCACTCCCAGCATTGAATCCAAACCACCCCAACCAAAGGAGAGATGATCCTAGAACTGCAAGGGGAATACTATGAGGAACCATTATTGAAGGTCCAAAATCCTTTCTTCTACCCAAAACCAGAGCAGCAGCAAGAGCACCCATTCCTGC
>JAATVN010000023.1 GCA_014523595.1 Nitrososphaerales archaeon TH5888
AATTACTAGTAAGCAACAGATAGGATAGATTTTAAGTGAAGACAGGAATAGTTGTTTTTCCAGGAAGTAATTGCGATCGTGATGTACATCATGTTCTGAATGATGTTGTGGGAATAAACGCTGAATATGTTTGGCACACGGAAAAATCAATAGAAGATTATGACGCCTTAATATTACCAGGAGGCTTTTCTTATGGAGATAGGTTGCGTGCAGGTGTTATAGCAGCACAGAGTCCGATAGTGGAAGCCATAAAGAAAAAAGCTAATGTAGGATTACCAATTCTTGGAATTTGCAATGGTTTTCAAATACTAGTTGAAGCTGGATTGCTACCTGGAGCTTTGATAAAAAACGTCAAATTAAAATTTTCTTGTAAGTGGTTAGAAATGGAAGTATTGAATGTCAACACACCTTTCACTAATTTGTTCAGGTTAAATGATCAGATCAATATCCCGATAGCACATGGAGAGGGCCGATATATAATAAGTGATGATAAACTCCATGATCTGACTGAAAATAATCAGATTGTTTTCAAATATAAAGATCAAAACCCAAATGGTTCTACTGAAATGATTGCAGCAATTTGTAATAAGGAAGGAAATGTAATGGGGCTCATGCCCCATCCTGAACGCGCATCAGAACCAATCTTATTACCCAATCAAACAACAAGCAATGCAGGACTGATATTCCTTTCATTAAAAAATTTTTTATCGTCCTACATAAAAAACTGAATAAATGATACATAATGCTAACTAAAGAAGAAGAAATTTACTTGTTAAAAAAATTGGGAAGGAATCCTAATTTGTTAGAAATTGACATGATAGATGCCGAATGGTCTGAGCATTGTTCATATAAATCATCAAGAAAATATGTAAGATCATTACCGTCACGTGGTAAAAGGGTAATAGTTGGTCCAGGATATGATGCTGGGGTACTTGATATCGGAGATGATGATGTTATAACTGTCCACATTGAAAGCCACAACCATCCATCTGCAGTAGAACCCTATGGAGGAGCTGCCACAGGAGTAGGTGGAGTAATAAGGGATATTATTTCGATGGGTACCAGACCTATTGCACTACTTGATGCTTTACGATTCTCCTCATTAGATGAACAGAACAAGACGTCAAAGTCAAAGTGGTTGTTTAAGAACGTGGTGAAGGGAATAGCAGACTATGGCAATTGCATTGGGATTCCCACTGTGGGAGGAGATATTGAATTTGATAAATCCTTCAAAGACTATTGTTTAGTTGACATTGCGGCAATAGGGCTTGGCAAAAGAGATCAAATTATTGCCAATCATGCAGAGGAAGGTGATCTAATAGTCCTTGCAGGCAATCCTACAGGAAAAGATGGAATCCGAGGAGCATCCTTTGCTTCAAAATTACTGGACAATGAAGATAGGTCGGCTGTTCAGATTCCTGATCCATTTTTAGAAAAATTACTGATTGAAGCCACAATTGAGGCAGCTAGTAGTAACTGTATAAATGCCACAAAGGACCTTGGAGGTGGAGGTTTGTCTTGTTGTCTGTCAGAGTTATCTCATCTGGTTGAAAAAGGGTTTGAAATTGAGTTATCCGCTGTACATACCAAAGTAGCTGATATATCTCCAAATGAAATAATGATTTCAGAATCGCAAGAAAGAATGATATACATCATCAATAAGGAAAGATTATCTAGATTTACTGACATATTCACAAAATATGGCATAACGTATTCAATTATCGGTAAAGTAAGTGGTCATGAAAATCTCAAAATCCTTTATGATGGCAAACCAATAGCCAATATCTCTTGTAATTTAATGGTAAAAGCCCCACTATCTAAAAGGAAGGCAAGAAAACCAGACTATTTGAATAGGTTAAAAAGTAAAATTGAATTGGCCAAGGTGGAGAATTACAACTACATTTTGTTATGTTTGCTGGCAAATCCTAACATTGGTAATAAAGATTGGGTCTATCAACAGTATGACCATGAAGTGGGTTTGAGAACTGTGATAAAACCCGGTGCAGATGCATCTGTTATAAGAGTAAATGATAACAAATTTGTGTCTATCAAACTAGACGGAAATTCCAAACACTGTTATCTTGATCCTTATCAGGGAATGCTAGGATGCTTGTCTGAAGCGTGCAGAAATGTTGTATGTACTGGTGCGCAACCGATTGGCATAATAGATCATCTCCAATTTGGTAGCCCTGAAAATCCGCAAATATATTGGACGTTTATAAAATCAATAGATGCCATCGTAGATTTTTGTAAATATATGAAAATTCCAGTCGTAGGTGGAAAAGTTAGTTTTTATAATGAAACAATGAATTTTCCTATTAAACCGTCACCAGTAATTGGTACTATTGGTCTGATTAAAAACCGATCTCATATAACCAATAATATCCCGATTATTGGAAATACTTTATTCATTTTGGGTCAAACAAGTGAGGAATTAGGTGGCTCTGAATATTTTGAGTTAATTGACCGCCAAACGTATGGGAGCGTACCTAAGGTAGATTTGAAAACCGACAAGAAAAACAGGTCGGCTGTGTTAAACCTAATAGAAAAAGGATTAATTGATTTTGTGCATGATTGTTCCAAAGGTGGAATTGGAACGGCATTGGCTGAATTGGCCATTTCAGGAAATCTGGGAATAAAGATAGATTTGAAGAAAATTCCAAATAATTGCTCACGTCATGACTATCTACTCTTTTCTGAAAGCCATTCAAGGTTCATAATAGGGACTAGTCAGCCCGACAGGTTGAAGAGAATTTTGAGTAGAAGAAAGTGCATTTTTTCTGAAATAGGAAAAACTGATCCAACAAAGACTCTGAATCTTCACTACTCTGGCAAAAAAATAATAAATTTATCAAACGATGATTTGATTCGTAACTACAATGCAATGAATATCACCATGGATGGTTCTTAGTCACAAATTTATGTGGAGTAAATTTTAATTAAATCCATCTCGAAGAAATGATCCCTAATGGTTCATGAGAATTGTGGAGTTGTTGGTTTTTTTTCACTGGATAACCATAATGTGATCCCTTATGTAATCGATTCCTTACGAGCGCTCCAGCATAGGGGGCAGGAAGCCTGGGGTTTTGCAGTGCCCACTAAATCGCCATACAAGAGTTTAGGTTTGGTTTCAGCTTCAAGAAATTTTAAAAGTATTATCAGAAAATTCAATTCTCATGCAGCTATCGGTCATGTTAGATATTCCACCTTCGGAAAGAGTAATTTGGATAATGCACAGCCATTAAAAATAAAAGATCTTTGCATAGCACATAACGGCACCATAGCAAATGTTGAAGAATTGTCCAACATGGTAGGCGGATGCACTTTTTCACCGCAAACTATGACTGACACTTTACTTGCTGCACAAAGATTGATGATGCATCTAGAAAAGAATGATAATATGGTTCAGGCCTTACGTGTATTAAAGGAGGAAATGATAGGGTCATTTTGTTTTACACTTTTGACTGATGACGGGTCTGTTTATGCAGTTCGCGATACACGCGGATTCCGACCATTGGTATTGGGCCATATTGAAGAAACCAACACGTATATGATATCTTCTGAATCATGTGCTATTGATATCGTGGGGGGTAAACTTCTTGGAGATATCCAACCTGGAGAATTGTTGAAACTTAGTTCAAAAGGAATTGAAAGACAACAATTTTCTCCCAGTGAATATCATTCACATTGTGCTTTTGAATTTACATATTTTGCCCATCCAAGTAGTACTATTGAAGGAGTTAATGTGTATGAAGCAAGAAAAAAAATGGGACATTATTTGGCAAGAAAATATCCTGTTCATGATGCTGAAGTGGTTATTCCAGTTCCTGATTCAGCGAGACCAGCGGCATTGGGATACGCTGAAGAATTGGGAATTCATTTTGAAGAGGGATTATTGAAAGATCGATATAGAAAAAAGGGCGCCATGAGAAGTTTTATTGAACCATATCACGGAGAGCGAATTGAAATTAACAAAGGAATTATTCCAATACCTGAAGTCATCAAAGGAAAAAGCGTGGTTGTAATTGATGATAGCATAGTTAGAGGCACAAGTTCGCAGTCCATAATTAAGATTTTGCGCTCGGTAGGAGCCTCAAAAATATCCCTCATAGTTACTTTTCCACCGATAAAATATCCTTGCTACGCGGGAATCGATTTTCCATCACAAGATGAACTTTTGGCATTCCAGAATCAGAAGCACGGGGCTGATGATATTGAAGCTGAAATCGAGAAGCGTATTGGCGCAGATAAAATAATTTACAATGATACTCTTACACTTGCACAAGCAATTGGTATTGATGAAAAAGAATTGTGTTTTTCATGTTCTACTGGAAATTACAAGCCCTTGGGTATAAAGCCTGTATTCAAGACTCGGGCTGAAGTAAAGGGAGATTTGGAAAATTAAATTTGCGCCAAACAAAAACTTTTGATTTTCAGTAAGACAATTGCTTAACTGCTTAAATATTTGAAAATTCAACTAATTTAGATTTGAAAAGACTAAATTTGATTTTCATTTGCATTGCGGGATTTGTTTCGCTGTCTTTTCTTTCGTATATGATTATTCAATATTATCAACGCCCTGATTATACCTTGGAAGTTGACGCCATGAGAGAGGACCAATCTCTTTTCACGAGTAGTAGGATCATACTAACAAATGTAGGAAAACAGCCTGTTACCCATATTGTAGTTGATTATGGAATTAAAACCGAAACTATCCAAACTATCAATCCTGGAGAAAAAATTTCACTTTCACCCCCAGAAGGAAGTAACTTGAATCTTGTTACGATCGTTGCGGACAACGGCATAAACATAACCACAGGATATCGGACACCTATAAAAATGCCCGGAATGATGGGCTCATAGGTATCTACAGTTCTTTTTTACTAATATTGGTGAAAGTGAAGTTGGTTACACTGTAATGTATCTAGTCTGCAAAATATTTTGCCTACAAGAAGGATACAAAAATAAAGACATTAAAATTACCGCTTGCTAATTTTTTTCTATTGAAAAATTCAGTATTCAAGACGTTATGTCAAGAGATAATTAAAGTTGATACCTCAATTAGGTCTGCGGGGATTACGAATGAAGATGGAATAATATTACACATTAGTCATCGCAAGGGTATCAAGCCACTCCTTTCTTCAGAAGAGAGAGCTCAATATGCTATCACTGCAGCGACGAGACAATTTACAAGACTTAGATGGGAAGTCTTATTGGGCAAGATCCAGTATGCAAGTTCTCATTATTCCAAACTTATACGAGCTACTATTCCCGTAACCGATGATAATAGAAAATTATCATTTGTGATAATACTTTCCCTTGACGCGGAAACAGATAATTTTCATGAAATAATAGTTGAAAAGGTAATCCCATTGATAAAGGAGAGGAGATCTGGCTTGAAATCCTGAATTAGTAAGCAATCTTCTTTACAATCATTTTATTTTTGTCCTTTTTTATTTTGCAGAGTAGCCGCCATCAATGGTCAAAGTTGTTCCGGTGATCCAATTTGCATCTTCTGAACATAGATAAACAACTGCACCTGAAATATCGCTAGTATTTCCTATCCTCCTCAAGGGAAATGACGACTCCAGCAACTCTTTAGATTTCTCATCTTGTAAATAAGGTTCTATCATGGGGCTCTTGATTGTAGATGGTACAATGCAATTGCATCTAATACCATATGATCCGTACTCAACCGCGATACTCTTTGTAAACATTATGATGCCAGCTTTAGTAGCACCGTAAATGGATAGAGGAACATTTGGTATAGCTCGTACCCCCAACAACGAAGAGATATTGACAATATTTCCAATTTTCTTTTTCATTAATAGTGGTAGAACTGCTTTAGTCATCTGAAAAGTCCCTATCAAATTTGTGGAAATAAGATTGTCCCATTGATCTTCACTCATCATGTGAAACGGGATTGGGTCGTTTAGCACGCCTGCATTGTTTACAAGGATATCAATTGTGTCGAAGGACGATATAGTTTGTTCAATTACATTTAGAACTTCTGCCTCTTTGGTAATGTCCGCACTAACAGCGAGTAAATTATTGGCATTATCACTACCTGAAATAACCTCTGTCAATTTCGAGCGATTTCTGCCCACCAGAATCACTCTACATCCTTCGTTAACAAGGCGTTCAGTGGTAGACCTTCCGACTCCGCCTCCTGCACCTGTTACAATAGCAACTTTTCCTTTAAGACTCATATCAATAAATATATCTATAAACTTTTAAAGTTTAAAGGAATATTAGATACTTAATTTCCAATTAATTTTGTATTCTATCGATGAAGCCCTCGTTTGATAAATCACAGCTTGCGCCCAATAATATTACATTGGGAATCATAGGAGGTGGACAACTTGGAAAAATGATCGGAATTGAAGCAAAAAGAATGTCATTAAATCTAGCATATTTGGATCCTGATAAGACTTGTCCAGCTTCAACTATTGCCGATCAAATGATTGTTAGTGATTTTAAAGATGAAAAATCGATTCTAGAACTAGCAAGAAAATCCGATGTTTTAACTTATGAAATCGAGCTTGCAAATTCTTTGGTTCTAAAAGATCTCGAATCCAAGGGCCATGTAGTTCATCCGGCTTCTGGTGTACTAAATACGATTCAGAATAAGTTAAGACAAAAAAGATTTCTAAAAACAAAAGGAATTCCAGTTCCAGAATTTGAAGAAGTTACTTCGGTGGAACAAGCAAGAAAAATTTGCAAAGAATTTGATTATCCACTGATTCTAAAAGCATGCGAAGATTCCTATGATGGTAGAGGAAATTTTTTAATCAGATCTCCGAGGGATGTTGAAAGGGGGATTCGGTATTTTGAAGGAAGAAAGTGCATGATAGAGAAATTCATTCATTTTAGTAAGGAAGTATCCGTCATGGTTGCTCGTAATACTCGCGGGCAGATAGTGTCGTTTCCGCTAGTTCAAAACATACATACAAACGGTATTTTGGATACTACTATAGTCCCGGCAGGAGTCAATGGTAACGTAGAGTCTAATGCAAAATTGATTGCAGAAAAAGTAGTCAAGTCACTGAAAGGTGTTGGAATATTTGGTATCGAAATGTTTCTCGACGACAATAAATTAATGATAAATGAAATAGCCCCGAGACCTCATAACTCTGGCCATTATTCAATTGAAGCATGTAGTGTTTCTCAATTCGAACTACATATTAGAGCAGTACTTGGTCTGCCATTAGTAAAGCCCCGATTGTTGACACCAGTGGTTATGATGAATATTTTGGGAATCCCTAACTATACTGGCGAATATTCCTTTAGGGGAATTGATAAGGCCCTTGCGATACCCGGCCTAAAGCTGCACTTTTATGGAAAAAGGATAACAAAACCTCAACGAAAACTAGGCCATTTTACAATAACTGCAGAAAATACAGAGGAAGCATTATCTACAGCTAGGAGAGTAAGGAGTTTGTTAAGAGTAGGGAAGCCACGTGGAAACAAAAAGGAAAATTAAACCACTTGTTGGGATTATCATGGGAAGTGATTCAGATCTAAAGGTAATGAATCAAGCCTCAGAATTTTTAGAGAAGGGCCATGTTCCTTATGAAATGGAAATTGTATCAGCCCATAGGACCCCAGAACTTATGTTTAAATATGCAAAAACTGCCAAAAAAAGGGGGCTTGAGGTAATTATCGCCGGAGCTGGAGGATCCGCACACTTGCCCGGAATGATTGCATCCTTGACTACGTTGCCAGTAATAGGTGTCCCGATAGTTAGCCATAATCTAAAGGGAATGGATTCACTTCTTTCAATTGTCCAGATGCCTAACGGCATTCCTGTTGCGTGTGTAGCAATTAATGGCTCCATAAATGCCGCAATTTTAGCATGCCAAATACTGGCATTAAGTTCTGAAAGTATAGCGCATTATGTCTCAGGCTTTAGAAAGAACTTGTACCATAGTGTTATCAAAAAAAGAGAACGATTGAAGAAAAAATAGTATTATTGTCCAATAAGAGATACGTACTATCATGAAATAATTAACATCGTAATGTAAAAGATCACTGTGATTGTAAGTGAAACCTTTGTGATGTTCATTGATCTATTCAGTGCTGTTGCATAATTATCGAATTGATCTCGCCCCATTAATTTTATTTGTGAATATGAATCCAAATACGAAAAGCTTGAAGGAGTGGTTTTGGACATCGCCTTTCGAGATATCTCACTAAAGGCCCTGATTATATCTTTGTCATTAGTAACATTCCCCAATGCATAATATCCCTGACGAGTTCTTTTCCCTGAACTAGAATGTGTGTCGGATGAGCATATTTCCAACATGTTGAATCCTGCAGTATTTAGTTCACGGAGAATTCGTATTCGTAACCCATTGACAAGATTATTTGAATCTGACCATCCAATAAGATAATCCTCATTGTTGACGCGAAAATCGAGAACACCGATTCCAGCCCCACCAAGTTCAATAATCCTGAACCTCGAAGTTAATGAGTTTGAATATCCAATTTCGTACGTGTAATATTGTTTTCCTTCCAATTTTTTTAAAGAAGTTAAGGCGAGAGCAGTAAGAGCTGTTTCCTCTTCACATGATATTTTATTTCCTAGCGCATTGTGCGCATCAACAATCATTATATCAGAAAATCCTAGGTCTTTGGCAAATTGTTCTATTTTTTCTATAATTGAGTATGGAAGATCCTCCATCCCGCTGTCCTTTGAAATAATCATAAGTACGTTAGTTTTAAAACCAATACATGTTAATGTGAAATCATTTGATTTTGTGATTAAGGGCAATGTACATTCATTACCGCTGTTTTTTAGTATCGAGTTTTTTAATGAATCAAGATATTTGTTGACTTCAGCTGTTGTAGGCAAATTTTTAGAATGGTCAGAAATACTGTGTAACACTATTGCATTATTTTCAAAGAAATTGAAAAGCTTTTGAGGAAGATTGCTTCCACCTATTGGATTAAATGGGCCTGGATGTATATCAGGTAAAACAACAAATACTTGTTTATCTCCTTCCCTTTCAAACTTCATCATTCTAGTTCTAATTTCATCTAAACTCGACCTTGACTGAAATATTTCTTCCATCTTTTCTTGTTTATTTTCTGTCCACGCAGATAGAAAAGCCTGTAATACACTAAAAGTGCTTTTCAAATTTGGATATCCGGCTCTGTCTGCCAATATAGACCATACAACCCCTATTGTAAATATTGTTGAACCCATAATCAACACGCTAAGATGCTCTTGTAGAAAAAATGAATAAGAATAAGGAAGTATATTAGTAAAAAAGACAACAGGCAAAACAAATGCAATTACTATCGATCTAAACATTCTTGATCCAAAAACTGAAACAAAGATACCATAACGAAGACCACTTGCGATGAACATTCCTCCCAGACAGTAAGTAACAATATCTGAATTCTTACCAAAAATACTATTTGTCAATAATCCCAACAAAATAGTTACTAGCCAAAGTGAGCTTGAAAAAGCTGCAACATGGATCACTTTTGAGATCTTATTTGTTGGCGTTCCCCTAAGTAGGAATAAATCTAAAAAAAATCCACCAGTAGTTATGCCGACTGCCAGAACAGCATGTATTGTTAATTCGGTAAGAGTATATGAAACATGATTAATGCCTATTATTCCTAATGATGCAATTATGGCGATAATTGCCGACGTCTTGTATGAAGATGGATTTAAGAGTGTAAAATACCACCTTCTATGAATGTCAGTTACACTGTCTTCACTTATCAATTAATGTTACTGATGGTATTCTATACTGGAAAAACGAGTCTCATAATTATTGAAATTCCTATGAGAGCACCAGTAATACCTAGTATAACTTCTGGCTTTACTTTTACACCACGGGTTTCATCTTCAAAAAATCTTAATAATCCTGCGCTCGATGCAGGCAATGGTGCATTCTTTTTCTTTCCTTCACCCAATGTAAAAGTTCTTGATGAATCATGTCTTAAATACATTCCGTTTTATTTGTACTTTAAATTAGAGAGTCTTAATATTCAATTTAATAATTTAATTTTTTCTAAAATAATAATATAGGTATCTATGACTCTCAATCGTTGCTCCTCCTCAGCTAAATTTTTATCTGATCCTATACCAGTTATTAACTCCTGAAGTCTTTTTCCTATTTTTTCGACCATTTTATTTCTATAATCAAACTCAACAATTGTCGCAGATTCTTTTGTTTTATTGTCTGTTGGCGAAATCGTGTTCCCACAAATAATACACTTGATTTCATCATTTTTTTTAACTTGTATACCACTACATTTCTCGCATGGTTCATAAAGCAGGGTTCCTCCCTTGAGCAAGAATTCAGCAGCATTTTTCATGTTTTCTCTATACTTATCATCAGATACTGACATCTTGTGTATTTGATCTTGCCATCATGTAAATTAAAGTATTCTAAGTTAATTGTAATAATAATTCTGCGATTATTATTTTGATAATAACAACTGAATCCTGAATTTTTCAATCGAATTATGAATCTTGTTATTTGTACTGTATCGGGCAAGGCTTAATAATGAGAATACTTCAATGGAAATTAATTATAATATGGCGGTGATATGCAAAAAATGTGGACTCCCAAACGATCTCTGTGCATGTGGCGAGCTGGATAAAGAAGAAACCAGAATTGTTATAAGACTTGAAACAAGACGATTTTCGAAAACTACTACTATGATTGAAGGTATTGATCCAAAGTTGAGCGACATACAACACATAGTAAAAGAATTGAAAAGCAAATTAGCTTGCGGAGGAACAGCTAAAGACGGATTTATAATGTTGCAAGGAGATCAC
>JAATVN010000163.1 GCA_014523595.1 Nitrososphaerales archaeon TH5888
TTGGCCAGTCCATTTAGAAACTGCTTGCTGCAGTGTAGAATTTGGAGCAGCTTCAGGTCCCAGATACGATGTTGAAAGATTTGGAATAATTGAGGCATTTGGTTCATTACGACAATGTGATTTGATTGTTGTTCAAGGCACTGTAACAAGAAAGATGGCTCCAAGGTTAAGGATGGTTTATGATCAGATGCCAGATCCAAAATATGTTATTGCCATGGGCGCCTGTGCAATTACAGGAGGACTTTATATTGATTCTTATAACGTGCTACCAGGTGTAGATGGAATTGTCCCTGTTGATGTATATGTACCTGGCTGTCCACCAAGACCCGAAACCCTTATTCAAGGATGTATGCTGCTCCAAGAAAAAATAAAAAGGTCGAAGATCAGATAAATGAGCTCGAATCAATCCAACACGCAAAATGGTTCTGAGCAAAAAAAGAACGTAACTGACTCAACACAGACTTCATTATCAAAAAAAACTGAAATTACAATTCCAGAATTTGAAGGTAGCATTGTCAACCAGTTAGTTACAAAATTTACAGATAAAATTGTACAAGTTGTTTATGTACGCCCAGGGAGAACAAAAATTCTTGTTCCCCCGAATGAGATCGTTCAAGTAGCTACATTCATTAGAGATACTTTGGGATTTGATCACGCAGAATCTGTCTCAGGGACGGACTATCCAAAAGATAATCAAATTGAGGTAATTTATCACTTGAGCTCTTATTCGGATGAAAAACTTTCTTCACATGTTTTGGCACTGTCGACAAGGGTAGATAGGAACGATTCTAGAATGCCAACATTAATTGATATTTTCAAGAGCGCCGAGTATCATGAAAGGGAAACCTTTGAAATGCTTGGAGTCTATTTTGAGGGCCATCCAAGAAACGAAAGATTTTTACTTCCAGAAGACTGGGCAGATATTCCTCCGCTGAGAAAGGAGTTTAGAATTAAAGGCAGATAGGCGATAATAAATGGAAAATTTCGAACAAAAGTTTGATGAAACTATTAGGAGGGGACTAGAAATTGTGAAAGAGACAGAAGAAGATAGATTAATGACGC
This sequence comes from Nitrososphaerales archaeon TH5888, assembly GCA_014523595.1. Classification (GTDB taxonomy): domain Archaea; phylum Thermoproteota; class Nitrososphaeria; order Nitrososphaerales; family Nitrososphaeraceae; genus TA-21. Next base: position 1,063 of record JAATVN010000163.1, read on the forward strand.
TTAGCGTTGGTCCTCAACATCCAGGTTCAGGACACTTTAGGTTTACCATAAAGGTAGATGGAGATTATATCGTTTATTGTGACCCAGACCCTGGTTACGTACATAGAGGCGAGGAAAAAATGTGCGAATACAGAAACTTTATCCAAAATATTCCTCACCTTGAGCGACCGGTAATCCATGATTCTACAAATATTACATATTCATACAGCTTAGCAGTGGAGGAACTCACGAATATCAAAGTTCCACTTCGGGGACAATACATTCGTGCGTTGGCCTCAGAACTCAATAGACAGGTGTATACGCTTTATTGGCTGGGAATATACGGAATATTTCTTGGACATTCTACCATGTTTATGTGGCCACTTGGAGACAGAGAGCTCTTCATTGATCTTTTAGAAGCACTTACCGGTGCAAGAGTCACACATGCATTCAATATTCCAGGGGGAGTTCGAAACGATATGCCCGAGGGATTTAAAGATAGATGCCTAAGACAAGTTGCCTATTTTGAAAAGAGACTTGTCGAATATGAAGACATTTTTTACAATAATCCATTATTTAGACAGAGAACTGAGGGAGTTGGAATTCTGACAAAGGAAGATGCCATAAAGCTTGGAGTTACAGGTTCCGTTCTTAGGGCATCGGGAATTCCTTTTGATGTCAGAAAGGCAGAACCGTATGATGTTTATGATGAAATTGATTTCAAGATACAATATATGAAGACTGGTGATTCTTATGCAAGATCAATGGTCCCGTTACTTGATATGAAAGAATCATGTCATATTATCAGAGAATTACTGGATAAGATGCCTCAATCAGGTGAAGTGAGAGCAAAGCTACAACCAAATCCAAAGGGACCAGCCGGAGAATCATACAAAAGAGTAGAATCCGGAAGGGGTGCTTTGGGATATTATATAGTGAGTGATGGTACCCCAAAGCCTTATAGGGTTAAACTGTCAGTAGGCTCATTTAGGAATATGCTTGCACTTCCATTCCTTTTGGTAGGATCAAAATTAGCTGACATGCCATCAATTTATTGGTCATTAAACTATTGGCCCGTGGAGGCTGACAGATGAATATGCAACCTACAACAGGATTTCAATTTGACAAATGTGTGGATGAGGAAAAAATAACAGGTATCTAGAAAATGATTGGCAGGAAGAGTGTATAGTAAAATTGGCCACTGCTCCAAAAGACTTTAGATTCGGGAACTTTGTAGGAAGTTTAATACGGCTAATTTTGTGGATACTTGTCATTGTTACCTTAGTAGGACTTCCATTGATATTTATTGTCCTATTCTATGTTCCACTTCCACCTGTAAACGGTGAAGTCCTTACCCCGTACCTCTTTTTCTCAATGATGGTGGACCCTACACGTACTGTACCAATAATAAATTTCTTGATTCACACTGATTTTTTTAGAGTCGCTGTATTTCCAGGATTTACCTATGCTGCTCTTCTTGCTGGTGCTACTATTTTTATCGAACGCAAGTTCCTTGCCAAAATGCAGTTGAGAATCGGACCGCTATATGCAGGAAAGATAGAAGGTATTTTGCAGTTAATAGCTGATGGGTTGAAATTAATTTCAAAAGAAATCATAGTACCATCTGGTGCTGACAAACTAATATTTTGGACAGCACCTGTCGCTTTTGTAGTTACATCAGCAGCTGTGGTGTCATTAATTCCCGCGGCTCCTGGATGGGTTGTTGCAGATCTTGATGTTGGCATAATCGCAGTATTTGCATTTTTGGGATTCTTCCCTCTTATTGCACTTTTGTTCTCATGGGCTAGTAACAGCAAATATCCATTCATCGGCGGACTACGTGCTCTTCATCAGATGATCGCATTTGAAATTCCATTTATCCTCTCTGCTCTTTCAGTAGTAATTCTTGCAGGATCATTAAATCTTACTGACATAGCAGAAGCTCAACATCCTTACTGGTTCGTATTATTTTTACCAATAAGCGCATTTGTATTCTATATTTCTTCACTGGCAGAACTTGAAAGAATTCCATTCGATCTGCCTGAAGCAGAAAGTGAGATTGTTGCAGGATGGTTAACTGAAACTTCAGGAATGATTTATGGCCTGATTCAATTGGGAACTTATATTAAATTGTATGCCCTTGCTGCTTTGTTCGTTATTTTGTTTCTAGGTGGATGGGCAGGACCTCAAATATTTCCTGAGGAAATCATGCCAGGATACACCGGAGATAAAATATACAATGCAACTACTGTAAATGCAGTATTCTGGTTTACCATCAAAACCCTTGGTATGATAATGCTGGTCCTTCTACCACGAGGTATCAATCCTAGGATTAGAATCGATATATTATTGCATACGGGTTGGTACAAACTAATAGTATTGGCATTCATCAATATTTTTGTCGCTTTGTCGCTAGTTTATGGTGGAATTCTGGGACCAGGAGGTTTGTTGTCTACATGACCAGCTCTGCAGGCGGTTTCATAAAAGCTATTGAATCAGGATCAAAGCATCTTCTTATCAAGAGATTTACATTGAGATATCCAGAAAAGAAACTAAAGTTCGTTGGTGACGGATATCAATATGATCCAAAAAGAGGTGTAGGAATCGCAGGTTCTAGAGGTCGACACATCCTATTTCATGACAAATGCACCGGATGTCAGCTTTGTGCAATTGCTTGTGAGGGAATTGCTGAAGCAATTGGAATGGTAAAGGTCGATGAACAATGGAAGCATAACAAGAAATCTATAATGCCACAAATTGATTATGGAAAATGTGTATTTTGTGGTCTTTGTGTTGATGCATGTCCATTTTATGCACTGTACATGACAAATGACTATGAATTATCGTCATTTACAAAGGAGCATCTAATATATACTCCAGCGCAGCTTGCTATCAAGCCAAAATATGACGGTGATGTAGAATTGAAGATCGGAAA
>JAATVN010000164.1 GCA_014523595.1 Nitrososphaerales archaeon TH5888
ACAATGTCTCCATATGTTACTGGTATTATCTTGTCTCTAGTCATTAATGCTAATTCAAAAATCTTTTTCACAAGAGGTTTATTACCTGAAATAAATGAAAAAGGCGGAACAGCGTATGGATTCAACTTGAATTTTATCATTGATTTGACTATTATATGGTTTAACGAAATCATTGATTCATGAACCACCGCTATACCATCGGACGGATATCTATCGAGTTTGGAATGCATATCATACTTTATTGACCAATAATGTCCAAAAGAGCCCCCGCCATGAACTAGTATGATTGGAACTTTTATCGATAAAAGTGATTTAAAGATTCGATCAATGGCAATCTTGTTGATAGTCATCGGTCTTTCTTTATGAGTAACAACCGAGCCGCCCAGTTTAATTAGAACAACATCTTGCTGCATTATGGTTAGGTTTTTTTAAGAAAATTTAAGTCTTGATACCACATCCAAAATCAGCCAAAAACTACACCATCATAATCAAATTCTACTAGCATCCATTTGCCTGATCCTCTGCTTATCCTGGTTAATATCTCCTTGCTTATGTCATTTGGTATGAGCGCAATTATTGCACCCCCTTTACCCGCACCAGTCAATTTTGCGCCTAAAGCACCGTTATCGAGACAATTTTCAATCAATTTTTCTATTTTTGGATGCGATACACCTAACCTTGATAATAATTTGTGATTTTCAGTGAGCATATTTCCAAGTTCCATTTCATTGCCTTCATATATTGAATTCATTGCTCTCTTACAAACCACATGAGCTTTTATGGAAAGATCTTTAAAAATACTAGAATTTCTTTGCCTGAATTGCCTGACCTCTGAGACCACTTCGCCTGTCGAATGTTTTACTCCAGTGGTACCAACGAGGAGCGTGAATTTCTTTTTTGGTCTTATATTACTGAATCCTTTATTGGGTTCAAAATTAACTATCCCACCAAAAGTTGAAACATAACAATCTATGCCTGATGAGTTCGTATGTATGTTTTGCTCCATGATTCTTGCGGTCTCATAGATCAGATTCCTGTCACGGTTTGAAAACAAGGAATAAAGCGCTGCAACGGTTGACACGCATGATGCTGCCGAAGATCCCAGACCCTCTCCATAGGGAATTTGTGAATCAATATCCAAATTTATCCCCACACTAAGTAAATCCTTTTCAGATAAGATATGTTTTACACACTTAAAGATTGGATGTAGAAATAATAAACTGTTATCATTAGCTGTAATAAGTTCTTCTTTACTTATCACTGGTACACTTAATGAATTTTCTCCGGATTTGATATTAATCCGTGACTTGTCATTAACCTGTGCTTGCACACTTATTCTTTTATTTATTGCTGCTACAATAGCAGGGTTACTATACACTACAAAGTGTTCTCCAAAAAGGATTACCTTTGCAGGAGCTGATGATACAACCTTATTGGTACGGTAATTCATACAAATAAAATTGATGAATAACCAACAACTGATTTATTATCCCCTGCTACGTCCCCGCTTGTGGCATATCTCAACAACTTGCCTTTGGTTGCCCCCATTTTTTTTGATATTTCCATAACTGTAGCGATGGCACCATAGCCGCATGCTGTTACATTAAACGAAATCAATATTGAATAAAATTTTTCAATATCGAGTGAAAGGATTGCAGATATTAAGAGATTGTCTTTTTCATAAGCTTGACTATTTGATTCGTAGTGTGTCAGATCCGAAGAAGCTATTGGCATCAAGTTTCGTTCCTTTATTGATTCATATATACCGTTACCAAGTTTTTTACAGGTATTCTTGCCCTGATTAATAAGAATAATTGGCACTATTTTGAATTCTTTTCTTATGTATTGAAGGAACGGAAGTTGAACTTCAATACAATGATCTCTGGAATGTGCTTGCTCATCGATATTAACAATATCACAATTTCGGTGAATTTCTTCTGCCACTTCAGAATCAATCTCTATTTCTCCTATAGGAGTTTTCCAAGAACCTGTATTCATTATTGCCACCTCACTACCCAATCCGTAATGATTCGGACCAAGAATAATTGCCGATTCAAATTTAGATGAAGATAATTTGTAATAACCCTGTGCAGCTACAGCGCCAGAATACATATATCCTGCATGAGGACTGACCATTCCATATATTCTTTCGTTATTACTAGATGGTGGTAAATTTCCTGGGCCGAAATTTGAATCTCTAAATAATGACTCTAGGTTTTCATTGAGTTCAGTAGGATTTTTTGGATAAAATATTCCAGAAACAGCAGGTTCTCTTTTAGAGGAATTCAAGATATCTCTTCGACCAATTTGGTCTCAAAGTCATCAATTGATATCTTCATTTCATTATCAGATTTTATTTTACCCTGTTTCTTCAATACTTCCCTTGTTAGTAACCAATACACGGTCGCAAGTGCCTTTCTTCCTCTGTTATTTGCAGGAATGACCAGGTCTACATTCGAGGTAACGTTATCACTGTTTGCTATTGCAATAACTGGAACGCCGGCCCTAGTTGCCTCTAGCACAGCTTGCTGGTCGGCTTGAGGATCTGTGACAATTACTACTTGCGGTTCCATATAACTTGCCAAAGAGGGATTCGTAAATGTTCCAGGCATGAAGCGCCCTATAATTCCGGATGCTCCGGTCGCCTCACAAAATTTCTGGACAGGGGTTTTTCCATATTCTCTAGCAGACGTAACTACGATTTTAGAAATATCTGCCCTCCCAATAAACTTGGCAGCAACATCTATCCTCGTCAGCGTCTTACTAATATCTAAAATATAAAGGCCTTCAGGATTTGCGCGAACTATGAAAGGTGACATAAATTTAGTTTTTACAGGAGTTCCTACACGTATTCCTGTTGAAAGTATCATTTTTTCGAGATTATCATTTTCAATATCCTCGCTATCTTCTCCATTTTCGATGAATGTCTGGTTAGCAGTATCTTCAGATTTTTGATTATCAGTTTCCCTTAGAGGGTCGTCAGCGTTTTCTTCTTGGTTTGCACTTGCCATTTTAGGTGAAAGACAAATCAATCATGCCTTTTATTAAATCATACTCTGAAAGTCTTAAAAGTTCGTTTAATTTGGATACTCGTTCGCCTCCAACAACGCCAGTTTTTATCATTTTAGAGGATGTTGCTATCGCTATGTGTGATATATGCGCATCAATCGATTCTCCAGATCTATGCGAAGTTATTATCTTGATATTATTTTTCGTACAATTATCTGCAAAATCCAAAGCATTATGCAATGTACCAGCTTGATTAACTTTCAAAATTGCTCCATTACAAGCTCCATACTTGCACGCTTCATGTACCCTCTCGGTGCTAGTTACAAGCATGTCATCACCAGTAATAAGACAATTCTTATTTCTTTTAGTAAGGAGTGCCATACTCTCAAAATCATCTTCGTTAACAGGATCCTCGGCATAAATTAAATGATAGTCCTTTATCAAGTCCTCAACAAAACCTATCTGCTCTTCGGTATTTCTAACCAGTCCCTGTCTCGAATAATCATAAATTTTTCTGGTAGAATCCCACATTGAAGAACTTGCAAAATCGATACCCAAAGCCACATCTCTGCCCAGTCTCAGCCCCGTATTTTCCACTGCCTGTGCCACTATTGATACAGCTTCATCATTATTCACATTGGGTGCCCAGGCGCCTTCATCCCCCCTACCATATGTAAATTTTTTATCTATTTTTTCTAAAACAATCCTAACTTCTTTATGAATATTGAAATTAGTCTCTAAAGCCTCCATGATAGTCCTGGCTCCCATTGGACAGACTAGAACTTCCTGAATATCAGGCGTACCAGGACCTGCATGTGATCCTCCTCCAACTATGTTTCCAAGAGGGTAAGGAAAACGATATGGCCCTTGGTCATTTAGCATTGCAAAAAGAGGTACGTCTAATGACAGTGAAGCAGAAGCTGCAGCCGCAATAGTCAACGCATAAGCTACAGATCCGCCAATTCCACTAAAGTTATTGGAAGTATCTAATGATTTGAGAATTTCAAAAATGGCCTTTGAATCTGAAGCATCAACCCCAATAAATTTAGCCATATTTGATTCGAATGTCTTTAGTGTCAATTCTGGATTATTGTCCACAAAACTTGGTACTTCATGACTTCCTACACTAGCACCTGAAGGAGCAGATGCTCTACCAAGAAATTTGTTATCTGTAATTACGTCTATTTCTATCGACTTTGAGCCTCTACTATTAAAAACAATCCTTCCCTTCAATGATGAAATTAAGGGCATATTTACTTCAAACTTAATCTATTTCTGATTCAATTTCTGACAAGCGCCTGCGTAATGCTTCGTAATAAGGAATCACCTGATAAATTGTTTCGACAGAAGAGACAAACATTCTCCTACAACAATACCTCTTGATATTAAGAGAGTCCATAACCTCTGCAGGGTCCTCTCCAGCTTTGATCCGGTTAGAATATTCACCGTACTTGTTAGCTATTAAATTCCCACAGGTAAAGCATCTTACGGGTATAAGCATTGGTTTTTTATCTTCAGTTGGCTTATAAAAACCATATATTTGCTGTCCTCGTGTTTATATAGCAAATATTCAAATTAGTGATTTTTGAACCGCTAAATCTATGCGGGAGTCGCCCAGCTTGGTCAACGGCGTAAGACTGAGGCTCTTATCCCTTAGGGGTTCGTGGGTTCAAATCCCATCTCCCGCATATCAAATAATTAATTCAGGAAAATTTTTTTAGTATTTTATAATAGGGCGATGTTTTGTGTTTTTCAATACATTTTTCACAAAGTGATTTGTGTCCATATTTAACATGACACTTACAATCACATAGTTCAGTATTTGTCAACAGCTAACTGATTTCCAGATTTATATTATTTAAATAATTTCAATCAAGATGATAACTATGCGAAAATTTTTTATCAATTAATCTACAGGTTATGGTATTGGATATTGATTCGCCCTTAAAAAGAAAGCAAGATCTCTATGCTCTATTGAAATCGCAACACGAAGCAGAAATGAAGGAAATGAATCACTACATGGCAATTTTGAGCAGGATAAATAATGGTATCATAAAGAATTATTTACACAAATTACTTGACGATGGATTGCGACACATTGAATATATTTCTACAATGATGTCATCAATTGAAGGAGCAAGTAGTAGCTTGAATCTGACGAAGAAGGGAATTATCAACTCGATAGATGAAGAAAAAGAATCAAGAGATCTGTTGCTAAAATGCATTGCACTGGCGGATGATGTAGAGACAAAATCATTGTTGAAGAGCATCATTGTAGATGAAGAACATCATATCAAGATTTTGGAACACATTGAAGAGTTAGTATCTTCATCTGGTAAATGACATTTTTGGAATCAAATTATTAACTCGCAGATAGTTTTAACAATTTATGTCACAGTCCAATCTAATTCGCATAATAATAAAAAACTACATCGAAACCTCAAACTGTTTCGATATTATTGCTAAGGACGGAATTACTACTGATCAATTTGCCATATCCAGATCTGATTCATTGTTTGTCCAAGTTTCCCTGAGCATACGACAAGTACATTTACAAATACCTACAATCCTTAGATCTGTGAGTATTGCCAAGAATCTTGATTACTATCAAAACAAGATATGTCATGAAATACCGTCAATTCCTGATACAGAGCAGATCAAACTGATTTTGCAAACACTGCGCGTGATAATAATTGCATTGTTTCTAAAACTGAATAAACTAATGACAGAAAAAAAAACAAACTACTCTTTGCTAGACGATAATCATTTTCTAGA
>JAATVN010000165.1 GCA_014523595.1 Nitrososphaerales archaeon TH5888
CTTTCTCTTCTCTAGGCGAAGACCAAAGGCCGTCATGGGCTATCCATGCAGTTAATACAGACACACTCGCACACAACATTACCGCGACCGTTATGTGTCTTCATCTCTCTCCTTAAGCAGATGACTACTCCGAATGTTTATTAAGAAATGACTGGTCAGGAACCAACTACGAGAAAAATCTTGACAATGGTAACCCCAATGGTGGAACATATGTTTAAATCGTTCCAACTCAAGAGCACAAAACCAGTCATACAGGAGGATTAATAAAAGAATGAGAATAATTTTTTTGAAATATAATTACGATATCAGTAAGTGAAAAAGTAGTCTCATATAGTCTCACATAAGTCTCAAATAGTCTCAATTGGTTTCAACTACAATATATTGGAATTATCACTACATGTAAAATAAAACTTGAAAGATAGAAGGCTACATTTATTTAATTGTCCCTTAATTGTCATTATTCTATTTCACTCCAATTCTTTACCAGTATCTAGTACTTCGAACATATCAGCATTAATTTGTCTAATAAATTGATATTCTTGTAATTTTCTAATGAATTTAATGATCTTACTACTTATCATGTAAAAGAAATTTACTTTAATATTATGATACCGTCACGCGAGAAAAGATTATTCATCATTCAGTGAATAGGAAATATCTTTAACTTATCGACATAGCCAACAGGGAATCTATGATCGTCAATCTCCCCTATATTTTTGAAGGGATCATCGGCTATATTTTTGAATGGGTTATCGGCGAATGCGTTCGCTGCAATTGCACCAAATATCATTCCAATTAACAGAACTATCGAAGGAAGAAGCAGGGGCTTCGAACGTAAGATCATTTAGTTCCTACAGGACATTTTGGTTTATATGAACTTGGAGGGAAAATTCCTAATATTATTCAGTAGATAAATTCTGGATTATTTTCCATTAAATAAAAGGGATGCACTCAGACTTAGTTTGAATGGATAAAAAGGCTATGAAATAAGAATAGAATCAAGAATCGCACATAGAAAAAAAAATTAATGCAATATTACTTATGATACTAGAAATTATCACAAACTTTTAGAACGTAAAGATTTAAAACCAATTATGAGGCAACTAGTGGGATACTTATTCGTTGATGAACAAGAAACAACCAAGCCCACAACCATGCCCACCAGTTACCTCAGCGCTTAGGCAACGGTGCTGGGGGGCTGGTACTATTTAATGAATTGGTAAGAATGATATATATGATTCATTGAATAATTTTCCATAGGTTCATTAAGACTTGTTGCAAAAGTTAAATCTACAGCATAATTAAAACAGCAACCTTCTTCGCTATAAGATAAATGCTAATATATCTTAATGTCGTTAATATCTCAGCAAGAAAACATTGAGTGTTCCTTTGGGCCCTCTTAATAAAAAACGACTTGGGTTATACGACGAGTTGGTATTTACAAAATTGATGAAATACTATGGATTTGAGAAAAGAGAAGAACTGTTAAATTTTTTGAAAAACCAACACATAGAGGATTAGCAAAAACTAGAACTTAACTAATCATATTTTTTGAAAGATTTAAGTTATTTTAGGTATTATTATATTATATGGCGAGACCAAAAGTCAAAAAACATCACTACGATGATGAAACTTTGGAAAGGATGAAAAAATATTATAAAGTTGATAATGATGACGATCTTTTGCGGTTTATAAAGACTCATGCATTGAAGAATTATAATCTCGAGATAGACAATTCATAATGTATTATCGTTTGAAATGTAATCGAGTTGAACAATGGTAATGCTGTGTCTACCTATCTATTTTAAGATTATATAATATAGAATTGTTGTCAATCAACAATAACAGTAATCTATCTATGTATCAATCAATCTTGAATCAATAGAAATCAAAAGTGAATAGGGGTGGCCTTCACCCGAAAAAAAATTTTACTCATTTTATATGAACTTTCACTTGATAAGGAACAATCTAGTTATGATGATTTACTAGACGCTTTAACGCGGAGTCTAAAAGTTACATCTTAGAGTATCTGATCGGGGACTTAGGATTTGTAATATTTTCTTTCTTTTCTTAAGTTCATTCTAGAATTCCGATCGGGCGAATTTATAAAGAATGTATTTTTAGGTATTGTAATGGATGTTAAAAGAAATATCGGTACGTCGAAATTTCTTCTGGTTTCGATTTTTTCGTTGGGATTATTCTTTTCCTATGCTGCAAACAACATGCTATTAATCAAAATATCTGCCACCGTTAATGACCCTTTTCAGATAAGCAACGGCCAAGTTAAGGATAATTATCTGGCTTACATTCAAGAAATATCAAGCAAAGGATCGGACTCAGAATGTCATCCGGGAATAGGTGTCGGTGTATTACAAGGCGATGACATCATTTGCAATCCTGGTCTTGAGAATCTGCAAGACAAGGCTGAACTTGATGATGAGATAGTGGATGAGTTGAGTAAAAATATAGACAAAGACAAACAGGTACTCGCTGATAAATTTGAAAAACTAAGAGAGAGAATGGAAAAGGCAATTTCTGAAGAAGAGGAAGAAGGCATTACGTTACCAGAAGAGATAAAGAAGAAAATTGATGCGGACGACGTTCAAGCAATAGAAGATCATGAATCAAAAGAAGGCGGACAATGTAGAGACGGAGACGTCTTAGACGGTGCTTCGAATGCAAAAGACCTCAAAGTTTTAGCCGAATGCCAAGATGCAGTTGGTGATGTAATGCATACTAAAAAAATGGATGACGGAGATTACAAGTTCTTACTGAAATTAGATGAGCAGTACCAATTTCTCATAAACGACCAGAATGAGGAAAAAACTGATGGATTCCTGGTAATTGAGGTCGTTCCTAAAGACCAAAATCTACAAAACATATACCTACCTCAATCCGGCGACAAGGTACAAGTGTGGGGTGCTTGGGTAACTGATGAGCCTAAGGGATGGCATGAAATACATCCTACATGGCAAGTTGTAAAACAATAATTTTCAATTTATTGCAACCTCTCCCTCTCGTCTAATGGCCAATTTCGTCGATGATCAATTTTTGAAGTTATAAAACGAACTATTGCCTTGGCTATTCGGTAAAGCCTGTCCTTTCATAAACCGAGACAATGTCATTAAAGTTGTCCCGCGCCGCTGACTTCGTTGGCTCGACCTTAGTCGTATATTGAACTGTCACTGTCACGTCATTGCCGTCCTCTTTTATCTCCACAGAATCGCCAGTTTTGTTGAAAAGTTTCTTTTGGTTGTCCATTCTTATATGTCTCCATCAACTCTCTTAAACGTTCTTGAGTATATCGCTAGTGATATTCTTTCAGACCACGAGCAATTTCCCCGTATATTCCGTCAAAAACCCTTAACTCTTCTGCCTTCTCCTTCAGGTCTTCTGCCTTCGTAAATCTACTGAAGGACTTTGCGTTGTATCTTAGAGCAATAGCGGCAACAACAGCCCCGACTAAACTAATAACCGAAACAACAGTCACAATTGAACCGCTAATTTCGTCAGTCAATTAGGTTAGTCTCTTATTGGATGTTATAACCTTTTAATGATAACCTTAATGCATCCAGACTATCGTTATAAGACATTTGTTCCTTACCAAGAGAATAAATTTTTCAAATTTGATGGGAGGAATGCACCAACAGGGTGAGGAGGGCAATATATTGTTCCAATCGTTTGGAAGCAGGTATTTTTTCCAGTTCATAACTATGTAATTGTTCACTAACTTCTTGGAGTAAATTGTCCAGACTGATTGGTTTCTGAGCAAATCCGTCGATGATTTCTTTTTTACTATATTCTTGAAATAGTTTATCCTCCACCTCAAAGGCTGTCATCAAAACTGTTCTTACTTCGGGATTCAAATCCTTTACTGTTTTTAATAATTGAATTCCATTGATTACTGGCATCCTCAGATCAGAGATTACTAAAGCATAGAAATCCTTGTTCGTTTTAAAATGTTCAAGGGCAAGTTGCGGTTCAGTAAAGGAAAATACCGTAATTCCTGGAAGACTTTTTAAAGCATCATGAAAAAGCGTAGTTATATCTGATTCATCGTCTACTATCGACAAATACCTATTAGTAACCAGAATTTGACAACCTTCTACCATTCCTATGATTTTATCTTAATCGGTGTACTATCCCTTTGTCATATAAACGAACGAGAAAGGCTCACCCTTAAAATAATATATTCAACCGGTTTAAAGAACTGGCGAGAAGTGGAACTCCTCACCAATTCTAGGAACCGTATATTAATTTAGTCAACAAGGTATAAAATAATTTAAACTAAACTGGTGGACCGCAAAATGCTAATGGAACCGTGGGTCCGCCAGTCATGAGTTCTTCTAATTAGGCATGCCCAACAAATTATAAGAAAGTTCAAACCTGACAGGAGGGAACAATTGCAAACGGATTTCGTTTACAAGTATTCCACGACACCAATAGAAAAAAGCCCTCCTATCAGTGATGAGTATATCAATATAGGCAAAAATGATATAAAAAATTTACTTTTTATCTTGGGATAAGTTAAAAAAAACATTGAGATTTCACTTTCTCTATCCTTTTTTTGATTATCTTTTTACAAAACAGTTATTAGAAATAATGCGAGTATTTAATTGTGGCAAATGCCAATCTAGATGATCCTGATATACGAAGACTTTTTGAAAGTAAGAATCTTGTTTATTTATCTTCATTAATGAAAGACGGTTCTCCTCAGGTTACACCAACGTGGGTAGATATTGAAGAGGGCTATATCCTTGTTAATACTCCAAATGGAACGTTAAAACAAAAGAATACTTCTCGGGATCCTAGAGTCGCCTTGGCATTAACCGACCAAAATAATCCGTACCATATGGTTACAATTAGGGGTGTGGTGATAGAGCAAATTACTGGAGTTCGGGCTGAAGAACACATTGACAAGTTGGCAAAAAAGTATATTGATAAAGATAAATATCCACGTAGATCTTCCGGAGAAGAAAGGACCATATTAAAGATTAAGCCCGAAAGCATATTTCAAATGAAGTAGTAACGAATTATTTATTTAATTAATTTTTTCTTGTAGGTCCTAGACTCCCTAAGAGCATGTAACAAATCGTCATAACTAGTTTCTTCTTTATCAAGCGAATAGTCTTTTGTTGAAACCACATAATAAGGGATATCAGTACGTGAAAAAGTAGGCTCACATAGTCTCATATAAGTCTCAATTAGTATCAATTAGGTCTCAATTAGTATCAATTAGGTTAGACATTTGCCTAAGTTGACCTAGAAATTCTATGATAAAATGGGTACTTAAACACTTACGCCTATTTAATTAATAAATAATTGCTCTCTTACTCTTTCGTATAATCTATTCATTGTGACAGGCTTTTCAATAGTTGAGTTTATAACTTCTTCTTCCATATATTGCTGGAACTTTTCTTCTTCCTCAAAATTATAAGCACTCATCAATATCGTTCTTACTTTGGGATTCGAAGTCTTTACTTTTTTAAGTAATTCTAGTCCGTTTAGACCTGGCATCCTTAGATCAGAAATAACTAGTGCATAGTTCTCATTGTTCTCTGTAAAGTGTTCAAATGCCTTGACGGCGTCGATAAAAGAGATAACTGAAAATCCATCAATATTTTGGCGTAAAGCCTCATGAAAGAATGTAGCAGTACTGATGTCATCGTCTACTACACTAACGATTCTTTCATTACTAGACATTTCCTTACCTCAGTTAATTCTTGCGCGATTTATAAGACTATTCCTCATCAGTCAATAAGTGATCGGCGGATAAGTCGATTCGTATATTATGTGTTAATACTATTGAAATAAAATGACACAATATAGGCTAGGTACAGCAATGGCCAGGATAATACTATTTTCTTAATCAATTAGATTTTTAGGAACAGAAGTGTTTTTATTGTTTAGGATTTATGAATCAATATTGGATGATTCGACCCTAATAGAGTTAAAGAAATCAAAGCATCGATCTCCTGAAATTACAGATGTTGTCTATGACATTAATCAGTTTCAAGAATTGGTTTTAGATTCTATTAATGTAGTCGAAAAAGGTTTTGATGTAATTTGGGACAAAACCGTTTTTAATTTTCATTTTACATATTTGCAGGATGGATTCAAACAACTTGAAACACTAATTGAAGAAAAGCATTTAAGGGTAAGGTTAATCGTTGAAGCAACTCAAGAAAATATTAATCAAATAAATTCAATAAAATATTATGATGTAAGACATATTGATAACCTTAAAGGAAACTTTGGTATTTTAGACGGAAGAACATATATGATTTATTTTTTTAATCAGGATACCGAAAAACCTGAGCAGGGTTTTTTTAGTAATTCCAAAGTTCTCGTAGATCAACAGCAGCAGATTTTCGAAAAATTGTGGGAAGTTGCTATTCCACTGTCTATTAGATCTAAGGAACTGAAGCATCAGGAAACCCAAGAATTTCAAAAAATGTTAACAGGATTTATTGAAATAAGAAATGAAGTTTACTCGTTGATTGCACAAAGCAAAAGAGACTTGGTTATTTATTCATCTATCAAAATATTAAATTCATTTATTTATGAGGATAGTTTTTGGAATCATTATCTAGTTCTATTGAAAAGAGGCGTAAACATCAGAATTTTAACTGATGATTATGATTCAGAACTCTTGAGACATATAAATGAAATAAACCGAACAAATAAAAATAATCAAATCCAAATTGGTTACTCAAATAAACTAGGGAATATAGAGGAATTAATGATTATTTGTGACGGAAAGGATCTGTTGCGCATAACTTATGACAACCTTCGCAACTTTGTGGCATCCTTTACTAATAAGGAGCACCAAATCCTGGTTCAAGAAATCCTATTCGAAAAGTACTGGAACGAAATTAAGAGCCTTGCGAATGTAAATAACAATTAGCAAA